>NZ_JJNY01000041.1:0-158563 GCF_000690035.1 Pseudoalteromonas sp. S3431 | reverse complement strand
CCAGGCTTCAAATTGTAGAGACCCGTTACAGCAATGTGACGGGTTTTTTGCTGTCTGGGATTTAGTAAATAGCCCATGCCGAACTCAGTAGTGAAACAAAATAGCTCGAAGGCGAGCCCCGGCCAACGATAGTGTAGCATTTGCTATGTGACTTTCTACCGCTGTGGGCACTACGACATCCCAGGCTTTAAATTGTAGAGAGCCCGACTAGAAATAGTCGGGCTTTTTTACGTCTGCAGAAAAGTGAAATGTGCGCAATTAACACACACTCATATCGCGACACAAAGATAGTGTAGCATTTCACTGTGGCTCTCCACCGCTGTGGGCACTACGACATCCTACTGCGTAGCGCACAGGCTTCAAATTGTAGAGAGCCCGAATCTAACGATTCGGGCTTTTTTACGTCTGCAGAAAAGTGAAATATGGGAGAGTAACGGACATTACATACTCGATTCTTCTCCAATTCATCTAAATGTACAAGCTGAGCGGAATAGCTCATTATTCCGGTACTAAAGTTAATAACCAAATTTAAAGGCTATTTAAAATAGCCCGTAAGCTTGAGTTTCTTCACTTTCAGATTCTTCTAGTTGTGTTGGTTTAAATATTACGCTTGGATCAATTAATACACTGTGCTTTTGTGAAAGCTTGATTAATCCTCGCATCATATTTTTAGTTTGTGGGTCTAGATCAAAACCGACCTCAGTGAGCTTATCTAGTGGTTTAATGTCTTCTTTTTTATAGTCGATATTATCTTCGACTTTATCTACCAATAACCCTACATGTGGGTTTAAGCCGTCTTTGGTGGTGAAAACAATAATAGGTTTATAGTCTAAGGTTATTTGCTCTTTAGCTGATTCAAATAAACGCTCTAGCTGAATTAGGTTACTACGCTTAATTTTTTCGAGCAGAGCTGATACTTGTTTATAATCGCTTTGATTATGAGCTGATATAGCTTCCTTTACCGTTTCTAGCAATGATTGGAAAGGTTCGTTAAGCCGAGACATTGTTAGTTTTAAGTCTTCATTATCGGTGTTGAACTCTTTGTAAAACAGAATAAAATCTTGTAGTTCTGCATCATTGCTTGAAATAGAAGCCGAGCTATTTAATAAGTTACTTTGAAGGGTATTGAACCAGTTTAATAGTTTTTCTTGCCATATTCTTAGTTGTTTTAGTATATGCGCATTACTTTGTTCGGTTGAGATATTATTTAAAATAATACCTAAATCAAAAACAGGCGTTGGTATATCCATATAATCTTTAACACCAATAAAGCTTTTATTATTGTTGGGTAAAGTTGTTAGATTATTGTCAAAGCGCTCTGTTAATAAAATATCGAGTATTTTAAGTGAAATTGTTTTGCAGCCCACTTTAAAGTTTATTAATTCCATGCCTTTATCTTAATTTACCTATTAATGTTTTAAGGATAGAACAAATTAAATAAATAGCTTAAAGATGGATAAAATTTAACAGTGATAGGGCAACTAAAAGCTATTAGATGGTACTTGTGAGGTTTTTTATGGCACGTTTAAATTGATTCTCAAGCTGTTTTTTTCCTAATAAACCTAAGTGTTGAATCATTTTTTCATTACTTTCATTTTGAAGCACTAACTTTATTAAAAGTTGTTTATCCGACTCTGTTAATTGAGATATACAAGAAGGTGACTGGCTCAGTAACTGCCAAAGAGTTGCAGAGATACTAAATTGAGTGAAGTTACTTTTAGTGAGCAGCGCTAGTCGCTCGTGAGTCTCTAGGCTTATTAACTCGTCGCGAAATCCTTCAATTAGGATATTCACGAGTTGCCAATCTAGTGTTTTAAAGTGTGTTAAAAGCCCATAAAAAAAATCGTTTTTAAACTGCTTTTTCAAAGGTTGAATAATTGTACTTTTGTCACTTAAGCATTTAACCACAAGCGCCGAATGTTCAGCGGTGCTTTTATCGCGTTGATAACCTAATTTTACAGTATCAAACCCTCGGTTTTGCCAAAAATTAAGTAACTGCGCTGTTGCCCCAAAGCTTGCACCAAGCCAACTACATTGGCTTTTTACCTGCGATTCGCAAAAACTAAGTAGCTTTTTACCAAGTCCTATATTGTGGGAACTCGGATCAATCGCTATTCGTACAACGCGAGCGCTCAGTTGCGTTAAACAGTCATTATTAAAGCTAAGTTGTGAGAGTGCTTGCGCCATTAAATGCCCTTGCGGACGGCGCTCTCCACTTATAATCTGTAGGGCAATTTCTTCACTCAAACCACCTTCTATGGCGATTAAGCATACGCCAACTAATTGATTATTAATTTTGCTAATAAATAGTCTTTGCGATGGTGCGTCTAGTAGTTGGCGTAAGTCGTTGACACTACTTTGATAGTGAGCCAGTGCAAGTAGGGCAATAACTTGCTGCAGTAAAGGCTCATTGTTTACAAGGGATTGCTGAGTTATTTCGCTATGTACTGGCTGCTCTAATTCATTACTACTTAACTCTATATATTGTGCATCGAGTGCTAGTAGTGTGCGAATGTGTTGCTCAAGAGGATCGTGTTTAGCAAAGCGCAGTGGCTCATCAAGTGTTACAACTTTAGAGGCTTTATAGTGTGCTTTAATATAGTTACTAAAGCGAATGGTATAACCCCTACCATTGCCTTCATACCCAACCAGAGTGCTTGCAAATACTATACGAGGGTAATGAGCTAGCATTTGTAGTAATAACGGAACAGGAATTGCTGCAGCTTCATCAACGAGTAGTAAATCGCACTCAGGTAGTGTGTTTAATAACGCGTCAGGTGCAACGTAGTGCAAATTGGCGAGCTGTTTATGTTCAGCGTTGTATTGAAGGCTTAACTCTTGGGCTAAATGTTTAAAGCTGCTATGGGTCGCTTTAAACTGAGTGCTGCAAATAATTACTTTTTTATCAGTTAGTTTTGCCGTTGCTAAGCCAAGTGCTGCCGACTTACCTCTGCCTCTATCGGCATTAATGAGTAAAGGCCTGTTGGCACGACCGTTAGCTACTTTTACTATTTGCTCAATACAGTTTTGCTGTGGCTCATAATCAATTTTATTATGCATTACATAGCTAGCGTTATTACTAATACAGCCATTTTTTTCACTAAAGTGAAAAGCGGGCAACGGTTTAATAATAGTCGCGAAACGCTGATTAAATATGCTGTAGTTAATGCTCTGACCGTGTGATTGCACTGTACTCAATGCTGGATCTTGCCAAGAGGCTAAATCATCCAGTTCAGGCAGTAATAAAAACAGTATACCGCCTGCTTTAACGGTGCCGGCAAGTGCTGCAAGTTTATCAGGGTGCAAACCACTAAAGCCATCGTAAACAGCATGAGCAAATTCTTGCCCTAAAATTTGGTGTGTGCGAGTAGGCCAGTACGAATCTTTAATCGCGCACTGCTTGGATACAACAAGTGTATTGTTTTCATCTATTAATGAGTTAAGTATTTCATAACACCAAGTTGAGCTGCCAGTAATTAGCACCAGCTGACGATGATACGCGTCAGCTAATTGTTGCTCTAACTCATTTAGGTGTGCTTTATACCGCTTGTAATCGTGCATAAGCCGTTACTAACCATTTACTACCAAGGTCGTCAAAGTTAACTTGTACGCGAGATTGCGCGCCACTACCTTCATAATTCAGTACAGTACCAATACCAAACTTAGCATGCAGTACGCGTTGTCCTAAGTTAAAGCCACTGTCTTCAAATGCGGCATGGCTAACTGATGCGCTAAAACGCCCAGCGGCAGGCGGGCGAGAAACCTGTGTTTTAATACGAATTTCTTCAACGCAGTCTTCAGGGATTTCGCGTAAAAAGCGAGATGGGCTATGGTATTTTTCTTGCCCGTATAAGCGGCGACTCTCAGCATGGCTAATGTATAACTTATCCATTGCTCGTGTCATGCCTACATAACAAAGGCGGCGCTCTTCTTCTAAGCGACCCGACTCTTCGTTGCTTTGCTGAGAAGGGAACATGCCTTCCTCTACGCCTACCATAAACACTAGCGGAAACTCTAAGCCTTTAGCTGAGTGAAGCGTCATCATTTGTACGGCGTCTTCGTGTTCTTCTGCCTGTCCTTCACCTGACTCAAGTGATGTATGCGCTAAAAAGCCTTGTAGTGGTGAGCTGTACTCTTCGTCTTCAGGCAGCTCATACTGATCACACGCACTAATTAGCTCTTCTAAGTTTTCTACGCGAGCACGACCTTTTTCACCTTTTTCGGCTTGGTACATTGCCATCAAGCCTGAGGTTTGAATTGTGTACTTAGCTTGCTCATGCAAAGTTAGGTCGCTAACTTTATCTTCTATTTGTTCAACGAGTTCTACAAACTTACTTACTGCACCAGAAGCACGACCAGATAAATGCTGTTGTTCTACAATTGCTTTGGCGGCATACCAAAGCGGTAACGATTCTGCTCGTGCACAATCGCGTATATGGCTCAATGTTTTATCGCCAATACCGCGTGCTGGCGTATTAATTACACGCTCAAACGCGGCATCGTCTTGACGATTACCTACTAGGCGTAAGTACGACAACGCATCTTTAATTTCTTGTCGTTCGAAGAATCGCATACCACCATAAATACGGTATTTTAAGCCTTCTTGCAGCATAGCCTCCTCGAGTACACGAGATTGCGCGTTACTACGGTATAAAATTGCGGCATCTTGCAGGGCATTACCTGCATTTAACCAGCTTCGTAGTTTGCTACTTACAAAGCGTGCTTCGTCTAACTCATTAAATGCCGCATAAATAGAAATTGGCTCGCCGTCGTTACCGTCGGTCCACAAGCTTTTACCCATACGCTCTGAGTTATTTTGAATTAATGCATTAGATGCTTTCAAAATAGTCGCGGTTGAACGGTAGTTTTGTTCAAGGCGAATGGTTTCAGCGCTAAAGTCAGTTAAAAAGCGTTTAATGTTTTCGATTTTAGCACCACGCCAACCGTAAATGCTTTGGTCATCGTCGCCTACAATCATAATGCTGTTAGTATCGCCTGCAAGTAACTTTAACCAAGCATATTGAATGGTATTTGTATCTTGGAACTCGTCTACGAGCATATGTGCAAAGCGTTGCTGGTAATGACGTAGTAACGTAGGGTTATTTTTTAACACTTCGTAGCTGCGTAGTAATATTTCGGCAAAATCAACTAAGCCAGCTCTGTCACAGGCTTCTTGATAGGCGGCGTAAACACGCAGCATCATTTGCTCGTTAATATCGTATGCTTGAATATCTTTAGGGCGAAGTGCTTCATCTTTTTTGGCGCTAATGTACCAGCCAAATTGTTTAGCAGGCCATTTTTTATCATCGATATTCATCGATTTTAATAAGCGCTTGATCATCCGAAGTTGATCGTCAGAGTCTAAAATTTGAAAGGCTTCAGGTAAGTTAGCTTCACGGTGATGAGCACGTAAAATACGATGCGACAAACCATGGAACGTACCAATCCACATACCACCTACAGGGGCTTTTAGTGTTTCTTCAACGCGGCTGCGCATTTCTTTAGCCGCTTTATTAGTAAAGGTTACGGCAAAAATACTGTAAGCAGATGCTTGCTCAACTTGCATAAGCCACGCAATACGATGAACTAACACTCGTGTTTTACCAGACCCAGCACCTGCTAACACCAGCATGTTTTGTAGTGGTGCTGCAACGGCATCGCGTTGTTTGTCATTTAAGCCATCGAGTAATTGTGAAACGTCCATCGTTACGCCTTTTTAATCAATATTGTGGGCAGTATAACAGGTGTTTTTGTTAGGCTAAATAAAATACTGTTTTTATAAACAGCTATTTATAAAATAGCCTTAAAAACGAGTAACTTGATAATTTTTTGAACAAAAAAAAAAGCGTAAACGCACAATAAAAATTGCTAATTTGACCTAAAGTTAGCAAAATTTACTAACTCTCTAAATCTAGGCTAATTTAACTATTTGATTTGTAAGCTTTAATAAATTGGCATAGAGTGTGTAAGTAAATAATTATAAAATCAAATAAATACAGAGGTTAGTATGGCAGATCAAGGTTCTGGCGGTAACGTAATCGCAGCATTATGTAATATATTTTTTCCTGGCTTAGGGCAGTTAGTGCAAGGGCGTATTTTAGCGGCTATATTTTTTGCACTCGCTATTATAATAAGTTACGCACTAATTTATGTGCTTGTAGGCTTTGTACTTGTGCCTATTATTTACTTATGGTCGATTATTGACGCAGCGCGTTATAGATCGCGAAGTTAACGGTTTTAAAGTTGAGTAAAATAGCGCCCATGTGGCGCTATTTTACTTTATATGTCCTGTGGTTTACGGGCGTTTACGTATATAATTACGCAATCAAAGATTTACAGGCAAACCCTATGGAATATCAATTTATTCGCGACCCTATTAGTGGGCTACGTATTAAAATAAGCAGTGAACACGCTATTATTGGTCGCTGGCTAAACGAAGAAATAGGCAAAGACAAAGTAGCCATGGTGCTAGCGCTTATTGCATCGGTAAGTTCAAGCTATGAGCCGCTAACGCTAAAAGGCCAAGAAATAGATTTAATATTAACCAAAGACGAAGCATTATTTGAAGCCCATGCGCTTCATCAAGACAGCGAAGACCTAATAGCGTATCAGGATGACGATTTAGCGCTTGAAGAAAATGGTTTAAGTAGTGGTTGTGGCTTTGAAGATTTCATTGATTTAATTGATTCATGGCATGAGTTTACGACGTCACGATAAACATAATTAGCACACTAATAAAAATATACAGCAATGCACAATCAGCATTTTATCTGTATTATTACACCAACGAAATTACGCCAACCAAAAACGACAGGAATTGATATGTCTGCCAATTTAAACAAGCTAGTAGTGATGCTAGAAATGCAAAACGCCATGAACACTAAAGTACATGAGCAATGGTTTACTCAAGGATTTGAATGGTACCGCGCTATTTGGGTTGAGTGCGCTGAAATGCTGGATCATCATGGTTGGAAATGGTGGAAAAAACAAACACCAGATACTGAACAAGTTATTTTAGAGTTGGTTGATATTTTTCATTTTGGTCTATCGCTTAGAATTGACGGCAAAACTAGCTACGAAGACTTAGCAAAGCAACTTGAAACTGAGCTTAGTAATGCTCAACAAGCGGATGACTTTAAACAAACGCTAGAAATATTAGCGGCTTGCGCTGTTGCAGATAAAATGTTTAATGCCGCTGCCTTTGCCGGCTGTATGGCGCAAATGGGTATGGATATTGATGATTTATATCGCGGCTACGTAGGTAAAAATACGTTAAACTTTTTCCGCCAAGATCACGGTTACAAAGATGGTAGCTATATCAAAGAGTGGAACGGGCAAGAAGATAACGAGCATTTAGTTGAAGTAGTTAAAAGCCTTGATACGGAACATGCAGATTTTGCAAAGTTAGTATACCAAGGCCTTGAAGCGCGTTACCCAAAAATCTAGCCCACGTAAACTACGTTAAATAATCTTACGATAGTCGGTAACACTCAGGTAATCGGCTATTTCGTTATGTGGTTGTTGGCTATCAGGGTTAGCAACTGCAAGTAAGTGCTCGATGCCGTATTCTCGTGCGGCATTTAATACCGGCACACTGTCATCTACAAACAAAGTGCGCTGCTTATTAAACCCTAAGTTTTTTTGTACTTGGTGCCACAAACTTTGTTGCTCTTTACTTACTCCATATTCATGAGTAGACACTACACCATCTAGGTAGTTATCAATCGCTGTATGCTCAAATTTAAGCATGACACTCTCAGGGTGGGCGTTGGTAAGTAAAATTAACTCTTTGCCTGCTTTTTTAAGCTCAGTTAAAAAATGAGGTACGTCTTCGCGCATTTTAATTAAATGCTGAGACTCTCGTTTAAGCTCCATTATAGGCAAGCTTAATTGCTGCTCCCAATAATCTAAACAATACCACTGTATTTGACCGCTCACAGCTTGATAGCGTTTTAAAATATCTGCTTTAGCTGCATCTAGGCTAATGCCTCTCGCTAATGCGTGTTGCGCAGGGATAACGTTAAGCCAAAAATGACTGTCGTAATGTAAATCGAGTAATGTTCCATCCATGTCGAGCAAAACGGTATCGATTTTTGACCAATTTAACATAGGAATTTCAACTTATAAGGTTTATTATTGAACTAACTGCCATGATAGCAAATTAACGCCAATGACACAGAAAAAGCACCCAACACCACCACAAATCCTCAGTAACAATGTTGTCGCTAAAAGCCGCCTGTTTACTGTGGAGTCTTTAGAGCTAAAGTTTTCTAATAACGAAGAGCGCCAGTATGAGCGAATTCGCGGCGGTGGCCGGGGAGCAGTGATGATTGTTCCGTTAAGTGCAGATAATGAGTTACTACTTGTACGTGAATACTGTGCGGGCACAAACAATTACCAGTTAGGTTTTCCTAAAGGCTTAATTGATCCGGGCGAAACCCCAGAGCAAGCTGCTAACAGAGAGCTTAAAGAAGAAATTGGCTTTGGTGCTGAGTATTTTAAACCATTAAGAACAGTAACAATGGCGCCGAGTTACTTTAATGCCACAATGCATATTTTATTTGCTAAGCAATTATACCCTCAAACCCTTATTGGTGACGAACCTGAGCCGCTTGTTGTTGTTAAGTGGCCATTAACTCAGTGGCAGTCATTATTAGAGCAAGAAGATTTTACCGAAGCACGCAGTGTTGCAGCTTTGCTATTATTAGATAAGTATTTAGCGTCTGGAGCTGCCGATGAATAAATTAATCGAACCGTGCATTGAATTAGCTGAGCGTGCTGGCGATGCAATTATGGCTATTTATAAAAAAGGCGATATTGGCCAGCAAGAAAAATCAGATAACACGCCTGTTACCAAAGCTGATTTAGCAGCAAATGACGTACTGGTTGCTGGATTAAAAGTATTAGCGCCCGATATTCCAATTATGTCGGAAGAAACACCTATACCAGCACTCGCTGACAGACAAGACTGGCAGCGTTATTGGTTGCTCGATCCGATGGATGGTACAGGCGAATTTATTTTAGAAAGTGGCGATTTTGCAGTAAATATTGCATTGATTGAAAATAACCAGCCAGTGCTAGGGGTTATTCATTGGCCTGCCAAAAGTGTGACTTATTTTGCTACAGCTAAAAATGGTGCTTTTAAACGTGAAAACTCAATTGATAAGCAAATATCTGTAGCGCCACCAGAGAACTTAACGCTTGCAGTGAGCCGCCGCCAAAAAATAGAAGCGGTGAGCCAGTATTTAAATAGTCAGTTTACAACGATTGCTGTTGGCTCCTGTTCTTTAAAAGCTTGTATCGTTGCAGAAGGCAAAGCAGATTGCTTTTTAAGAATTGGCCCAACGGGTGAGTGGGATACAGGTGCTTCGCAAGTTATTATTGAGGAAGCCGGTGGCTGTATTACCGATGCAGAATTTAACCCGTTAACGTACAACCAGCGCGAGAGCACTGAAAACCCTGACTTTATAGTAATGGGACATCCTGATTGGGAATGGCAAAAAATGATAAATCCACACCAAAGATTGAGCGCAGAATAGCGCTTTGGTTGCTTTTTGTTCACTTGAACAACATTAAGTAGTTTAAGCCTTGCATTATATGTTTATTCCTATATAGTAGCGCTCTCTTCAAGGCAGGCTCGTAAATATTACGAAAATGTTTTAAAGAAATTACAGGCGCGGGATGGAGCAGTCTGGTAGCTCGTCGGGCTCATAACCCGAAGGTCGTCGGTTCAAATCCGGCTCCCGCAACCAATATTTTTATTGAAATTTGGTGCAATAGGTAGTTTTAAAAGGTCGTCGGTTAATTCTTCACCTTCACAACTCCCGCAACCAATTTCCTTAGGGATTGAGGTTACTGTAAACTCTAACTTAAGAGATAAAATAAAGTAGTCGATAGACTTAAAATATACAGGCGCGGGATGGAGCAGTCTGGTAGCTCGTCGGGCTCATAACCCGAAGGTCGTCGGTTCAAATCCGGCTCCCGCAACCAATTTTTTATAAAGATTTAGTGCAGTAGGTAGCTTAAAAAGGTCGTCGGTTCACTTTCCACCTTTCCACCTTCCCAGCTCTCGCAATAAATTTTTAATTGGAAGCCAAGTTGTAATGTAAGCAACTTAAAACAAGTCTACAAATTTCAGGCGCGGGATGGAGCAGTCTGGTAGCTCGTCGGGCTCATAACCCGAAGGTCGTCGGTTCAAATCCGGCTCCCGCAACCACTGAAATTAAATATCTAAAAAATTAAAACAAAATCGCACTCTTTATTGAGTGATTTTTTGCGTTTGGAGTTTAATAAATTATTATAAATTTAAATCCACTGTTACTGCGTAAAACACTTTGCACAAGTAAGCGAAGGTCGTCGGTTCGCTTTTTACAAACTCAAGCTCCCGCAACCACTGAAATTAAATATCTAAAAAATTAAAACAAAATCGCACTCTTTATTGAGTGATTTTTTGCGTCTGAAGTTTGGTAAAATTCTTTATATTCTGCTTTATTTAATGACTTTCCTCTAATACCTGTAGCCTTTAACAAATAAATTTTTTAAAAGAGAATTTTATGTTAAAACGGTTAAAATATTTTAAGTAACAATACACATGACAGAACTTTATCACTGGTTTGATTTAATAGGCATTGCGGTGTTTGCTGTATCGGGCACTTTATTAGCGTACGAGAAAAAAATGGATGGCTTTGGAGTCGTAGTTTTAGCTACGGTAACCGCAATTGGTGGTGGTACAGTACGAGACCTAATTTTAGACGCTCCTGTGTTTTGGTTACACGATCAAAGTTACTTTTTAGCCATACTCGCTTCAGTATTTGTTACAACACGCCTTATAAATAAGCAAAAGCCGATACCTCATTATATTTTACAAACAGCGGATGCGTTTGGCTTAGCTTTTTTTGCAGTAATGGGGGCGCAAAAAGCGCAACTTGCTGGTATGCCTGATATGACAGCGGTAATAATGGGTGTAATTACAGGCTGCTTTGGTGGATTAATTCGAGATGTACTTGCCCGTGAAATCCCTATGTTATTAAAAGGTGAGCTTTACGCTATTACCTGCATAGCGGGAGGCACTGTTTATACACTTAGTATTGGTATTTCGTTAGCAACCGAAGTGGCAATGATATTAGGTATGTTAATGACCTTATTACTTCGTTTAGCTGCAATAAAGTGGCAAATCACATTACACGTTTTTAAATATCCTGACTAAACTGGTGTAATCACACCATTTACTAGGATAAGGAATGTCTTTAGCTCGTATATTTTCTCGTGCCCAAGTGGGTATAAGCGCCCCTGAAGTTATTGTAGAAGTTCACCTAGGAAATGGTTTACCCGCTTTTCATATTGTAGGCCTGCCCGAAGCGTCAGTTAAAGAGTCGAAAGATAGAGTGCGTAGTGCGCTCGAAAACTCTCAATTTGGCTTCCCCGATCAACGAATAACCGTAAATTTAGCCCCTGCTGATTTGCCAAAAGATGGCGGGCGGTTTGATCTTGCAATTGCTGTGGGTATTTTAGTCGCCTCTGGACAAATAGTGTGTCCTGATATTCATAAATACGAGTTTTATGGTGAGCTTGCACTTAATGGTGAGGTGCGTGGTGTGAATGCTATTTTACCTTCGGTACTTGCTGCAAAAGAGCAAGATCGCTGCTGCTTTTTACCCTTTGCAAATGACAGTCTAGCAAGCCTAGTTAATGGCGTTAAACGCAAAGCCGTCAGTTCTATTCAAGAAGTGTGGGGGGACTTACTTAATCAACAACCTTTGCCATTGAATATAGAGTACCCCGACTGCACGCAAGCCCCTGACTTTTTGCTCGATTTAAGCGATGTGAAAGGTCAGCCTGGCGCAAAGCGAGTATTAGAAATCGCCGCAGCTGGCGGGCATAATTTACTTTTTTTAGGCCCCCCAGGCACTGGTAAATCAATGTTGGCCCAGCGAATGGCAACTATAATGCCTACTATGTCGGACGATGAAGCTATTTCGACTGCTGCGCTTTACTCTATTATTGGGCAATCTATAGATTTAACTAATTGGCGACAGCGGCCATTTCGTAACCCGCATCATACGTGCTCAGCGGTTGCTTTGGTTGGTGGCTCATCAAACCCTAAACCGGGTGAAATTTCATTGGCACATAATGGAGTGCTTTTCTTAGACGAATTACCAGAGTTTGAGCGTAAGGTGCTTGATTCACTGCGTGAGCCGATGGAGACTGGTACGGTTACTATTTCACGTGCAGCTAGGCAAATGGAGTTCCCAGCGCAGTTTCAGCTTATAACCGCATTAAACCCAAGTCCAACAGGGAGCCATACTGATAAGCGAGCAACTCCCGATCAAGTTATGCGTTATTTATCGCGCGTGTCGGGGCCTTTTATTGACCGTATTGATTTACAAATAGAGCTTCCTCGGTTAACGAGTGTTGAATTACAAAGCACTCAGCCGGAGGAAAGTAGCGCTGAGGTTAGAGTAAGAGTTGAAGCGGCTTATTACCTACAGTTAAAACGCCAAGGTAAGGTTAATGCGAGGCTTAATAATAAAGAAATGAGTGTGCACTGCGTATTAGCGCCTGCAGAGTTGCAGTTCTTAGCCAGAGCAAGCGAGAAGCTGTCTTTATCGCCACGTTCTTATCATCGAGTGATAAAAGTGGCGCGTACTATTAGTGATTTAAAAGGCGCTGAAAATATTAGTTTAAATGAGCTTAAAGAGGCACTTAATTACCGTGCTTTTGAGCGCCTTATTGCGCAATTGACTAAGTATTAAATAGAAAGCATATAACCTTTACCGCGTACGGTAACAATGCGTTTCTGATCTTTTTCGTCATTTAACTTTTTACGTAAACGACCAATAAGTACATCAACAGTGCGATCATTTGGGCTCCAATCTGGCTGGCCTATTTCTTCTGATATTTTTTCGCGGGAAGTTGCTTTACCTGCATTACTAATTAAACAAATCAGCACTTTATGCTCGGCTTCAGTTAAGCGTGATTCAACGCCCGCAGCAGTAATTAATGTGCGGTTATCGGGATGAAGCTTAAAGTCAGCATACTCTATAAACTCTTCGCTTTCGTCGTCTTCTAGGTTAACGGCAACACGCTTATAGAGCGCGCGCATGCGTAGCTCCAACTCAAGTAAATCGACGGGCTTACAAATATAGTCGTCAGCACCTTGAGCAAGACCAGCAATACGATCGGCTTGGGAGTCACGACTCGATAATACAATAACGCCAATATCGGTCAGTGTGTTTAATTCTTTTGCGAGCTGAAGACCATCGCGCTTAGGTAAAACAATGTCAATTATGGCTAATGATATAGCACCGCGCAGGTTTACTCGCTGCTTTACAATGCTAAGTGCATCAGCGCCAGTGGGGTCTACCTCTATTGTAAATTCGGTATCTGCAAAGTGATTTTGGATGCGTTTAACGAGTAGTTCATCGTCTTCAACCAATAAAACATTAATAGCCATAGTACTTTATTTTGAATGCTTATAGCCTTATATGGTAGCACCATTAGGTAAATGCTGAGAAGGGTGTTTAGTCGTTTTAGGTAACTTAATATTTCAAAAGAGAGAAAGGCGTTATGAGAGGATGAGATTAGCACCTTTAAACTAATTCAAAGGTGCTAAATAATTAATACTGCTATTAATAAACCTGTATTAAGTCGTTATTTTTAAGGTCCAGGCTCAGTCATTTTTATACATGGAGTCCCACCATTGAGGCTCGTCTTTTAGTTTTTTATCAAAATATGCGAGCATGGTGTTCCACCAATTAAATCGTTTATCGCGTGCAAAAATTTGGTGGTCGGCGCCTTTGTATTCTATTAACTCTACATCTTTATTAAGCAGTTTAAGCGCAGTGTACATTGTTAAGCTCTCGCCAACAGGTACATTGGTATCGCTATCACCATGAAGAAGTAGCATAGGTGTTGTTACTTTGTCGGCATGAAATACAGGACTATGTTGGCTGTACAGCTCAGAGTTATTCCACGGGAAGCTATTTTTTGATGCTTCGCCAGAATATAAGTAACCCCACCAACCTTCACCCCAATACGAGGTAATATTAGAAATACCCGCATGAGCTATTGAAGCACTAAATATATCGGTTTTAGTTGCTAATAACATGGTCATGAAGCCACCGTACGATGCCCCTAAGTTACCTACTTTTTTACTATCAACATAGTCGTATTTCTTTAAAAAGGCTTGCGTGCCTTCGATAATATCGTCTGCAGTGTAGTCGCCCCAGGCATTAACATGCTGCGCTGAAAACTTTTGTCCAAACCCTGTTGCGCCAGTAGGTTGTACTACATAAACAACGTAGCCATTTTCTGCCCATAAGTTAAACGGGTAACGACCTGTAAAACCACGCGTAACTGGTGAAGTGCCGCCGTAATAATACACGAGCGCCGGGTGCTTTTTAGTTTTATCTAAATTGCTAGGAATATAAACGCGGCCAGTTATTTCAACCCCATGTTTATTTTTAAAATTAAACTCTTCTAATGTAGGGAGTCGTGTATTTGCATAGCTACTTGGTTTTGAATCCCATATTAAATCTATTTTATTTTTACTTACGTTAAGGCGCTTTAGTTGTTGTGGCGCTAAAGCGTTAGTGCCACTTAATAAAATTTCGGTATTACGGTCGTGCGAGTAACTAAATTTTTCAACGATATCCAATCCCGTATTTAATTTTTTAAAGCGCTGTTTACTTAAATCAAATAGATAAAGTGGTTGAGTGTCTTGCTCTGTTACTTTAATAAGCGCATCGCCGTTTTCTAAAACGTGCAGTTGGCCAATCGCGGGGTCGAACTGTTTACTGAGTGCTTTTACGTTTTTACCGCCTTCAGTAAGTAGGTAAAGTTGCCCGTCGTAGTTATTAGCGAGCATAGCTTTTGGTAATGCTCTGCCTGCGCCATTTTTAAAGTCGGGGCCTGCAACTACATAAATATCTTTATTTGTGTATTTGGCTAAATTAAACGTTTTGAATTTACCAAGCGATGAAAGCTTGCTCGATTTTAAATCGAGTTCAACTAACTCTGTTTCTGGGTGGGTTGATGCCTGCATTGCCATTACTGGGCGGCTCATTAATATTTTGCCACGGTTACTATTTGAATCTTCAAGGCTGTAAGAAAGAGGACCTTGGCTAAGTGCTTTTGTTAAACCACTTTTAGTATCAAGCATATAAATTTGGCTGATGGAACGTGCATACGACCAGCGATCTTGCAGACCTTTATAATGCTTAGTTAAGCTATCAGTACTCTCAGGTGATTTAGACCAGCTAAATAAAAGGCTACTGTCGTTATAAAAGGTAAAGCCATTGGCTCCTTCTAAATCGTTTGCTAATATTTTTATTGATAAATTTTTACGATTCAGTTGTTTTAATTCACCGTTGAGCAAATACACCAAAAACTGATTATCAGGGCTCCAGATTATGTTACTTGGTTGACCTGCTTCAAATCGATATAGCGTGTGGTCGTCTGCATCTTTAAGTACAGTAACGGTATTTGCTTGGTTTTGTGTTTTATCGCTATAAGTGCGCGTGGTAGTAACGTACTGCTTGGCATTAGGTGCGAGTGATAATTGGCTAATTGTAGGGGCGTCAAACAGTTGTTTTGCAGATAAACGTTTTGTTTGTGAAGTGCTAAGCGTAATTTTATCAACCTCGCTTTTAGGTGCAAAATCAAGCGTTACGTCGCGCCAATTAGCTACTTGCTGAGCTACTATTAAAACAGTGTGAGTACTGTTATTCAAAGCTAGCTTATAGCTATTTTTATCGCCAGTTTGTAGTTCACCATTAATAAATAACTGACCTTGCTCGAGCCCTTTTAAGGTAAGCGTACCTTGTGTGAAGCGGGTTGTTTCAATATTAAATTTTAGTGCTTGTAACCCACCTAGAGTAAGTGCATTAATTTTATTAAATGGTTGCCAATTTTGTTTTTTCCCAAATACAGAAAAGCTCTCTGAGTCTGCTTGTAATTGCGGTAATAGGTTGTTAATAATGGTCTCACCGTGAGGTGTTTGAAAAGGCTTTAACTGCATGTCTTCGGCAAGTGGGCCGATAAATTGAATTTTTGATTTATCCAATGGTGCTGCTATTGCTGCAAAGCTTAAGCTACTAAGCGTTAAAAGAGTTGCTGCGCGTTTGACTAGCTTATTTTGATGACACCAAGGTGCGCTAAATTTCATTATTGTGCCTATTATTATTGGAAGTTTGGTCAAATATAGCATGTATTGTTACTATGCTTACATACCCAATATAGAGGAGAGAAAGTGACTTTACTGATAGTTTATATGGTAGTGGCGATTGTGATATCGTTTTTATGTTCTGTGATGGAGGCTGTGCTATTAAGTATTTCGCCCAGTTATGTTGCATCACTTAGAAAAGAGCATCCTGAGCTTGCTAAACGGCTCGAAAAGCTTAAAAACAATATAGATCAGCCTTTAGCTGCTATTTTAACTTTAAATACAGTTGCTCACACTGCTGGTGCTGCCGGAGTGGGGGCACAAGCTGCCGTCGTATTTTCCGACGCAGCTGTGGGTATTGCATCAGCTATTATGACGTTACTTGTATTAATTCTTTCTGAAATTATTCCTAAAACATTAGGTGCTAATTACTGGCGAGCTTTAACGCCAAGTGTGACCTATTCATTACGCTTTTTAGTTATATCCTTAAAGCCTTTTGTTTGGTTTGCACAAAAGCTCACTAACCTGATGAGGCCAGAGCACAACGAAGCGTATTACATCCGTCAAGAAATAGAGGCTATGGCTGATATAGGCACTGAATCAGGGGCGCTTCATCAAGATGAGTCTGAAATAATTCGTAACCTATTGCACTTTAGACATGCAAAGTTATGCGATTTAATGACACCTCGTACGGTCATTTTTAAAGTTCATAAAGATTTGACTGTTAATCAGTATTTAAACGATCACGGCTCGTCATCATTTTCTCGTATATTGGTATTTGATAAAGACAGCGACGATATTGTAGGGTTTGTGCATAAAAACGATATTATGCTGGCATTTCACCGTTTAGGTACTGATTACAAAATTAGCAAATTGATTAAGCCCATTTATACGGTGCCAACCTCTCAGAATGTATCGTCATTACTGCAAACTCTTTTAACAAAGCGCACACATATATGCTTAGTTGTTGATGAGTACGGTGACGTACAAGGAATTGTAACGCTAGAGGATATGATTGAAGCTTTAATGGGATTAGAAATCGTAGATGAGCGTGACCAATCAACTAATATGCGAGCAGTAGCTAAGCAACGTTGGCACAAACGCTTAGCAAGTAGTGCGCATATAGTCAGTGAAGAAGATAAGCACACTCGGGGTGATAATTAGCTAACAGGCCCCGAGTAAATATTAGTACCGCTTTAAGCGGGGCTGCCATCAGTTCTTAGCCAATTTTTAGCCCAATCTATAAATTCATTTTTGGGTTTAGGAGAGCTATATAGAAAGCCTTGTATGGTTAAGTCTTTTTTATAGTGTTTTAGATAGGCAAGCTCTTCTGGTCGTTCAACACCCTCGGCTACTAAATCTAAATGCTCTTTGTTCGTGATATTAACCAATGAACTAACAATAACCTGAGAAAATAAGTCAGTTTCTATATTACTAATGAGGGAGCGATCTATTTTAATTTCAGTAAAGGGTAGGTTTCTGAGTTGGTTTATATTAGTAAAACCAACACCAAAGTCGTCAAGCGACACTCCAAAACCATGCATTCTTAATCTGTTTAATGTTTCAAGCTGTGCGAGGCTTGAGAGTGCATGCTGTTCTGTTATTTCAATAATAATGTTACTAGGAGTGAGTTGATTAAGCTCTAAAATTAGCAGTAATTTATCTGGACAATTTAGATCATCAAGTTGGATAGGTGATAAGTTAAATGCCATTTTAAAATCGTGACCGAGCTGTGCTTTTATATTTGAAAATTCGCTGGTGGCCTTTTCAAAAAGAGAGAATGTAATTTGATTAATTAAATTGTACTGCTCAGCAAGGCTAATAAAGCGATTTGGTAAAATAATGCTACCATCCTTACTTGATACAATCCGCGCCAGTATTTCAACACTCTCTATTTTATTATTAATCGCATTAACTTTAGGTTGATAAAAGGGTGTTACCTCATCATTTTTTAATGCCTTAATAAGTTCACTTTTTGAGATCAGGCTCTCTCTTAATAAAGTGTGACAATTTAATTTTGCTACTTTGGTAAGTAATTTTCTCATTTGGGATAGTTGAACAGGTTTTGGTATATTACCAATCAGGTGTGCGTTGTGTTGTTTTGCCAGATCAGCTGCTAGGCTAATTACTTTATGGTCCATTTCAGACACAATAATTATTCCGCCTTGATAATTTAATGCTCCGAGATGTCGTATTAATTCCATTCCATCCATTTCAGGCATATTGAGATCGGTGAAAACAGCGTCAAAGCGGTTTATGTCATTGGCTACTTTTTCGAGTGCCTCGGCAGCACTTAAGCAGGTAACAACCTTTTCAGACATATCTAATTCACTGAGTATGGCTTCCATAATTATCAAAATTGCCTTTGAATCATCAACGACTAAAATATTTGGTACCATTTTCTTCATTGTTATCCCTTTCAAAATAAGGCGTATTATTACTATAAAAGTAGTAGTATTTTTTGCGTTTGTCAGTTTTAAATAATTTTATTTAAAAAGTTACTAACTACCGTTACTCGTGTTTTTTAGCCGATTCGGTATACTAACGCCATTGTTTTAAACGGTTTTAATTATGATAAGAATAGATCTTACTTTAGCTGAACAGCCTTTTTCATTTATGGTTTCAGGGCAAAAGATTGTACAAGTTTTTCATGCTCAACAAGCCATTACCTTTGATAATCCTCGTGAAAACTATTATCAATTTACTTACGACAACAAAGTAATAGGTATTGATACAGAGGCAGTGGAAGAGCAAAGCATTTCGCTATTTGTAGATGAGCAATTTGCAACACAACTTGCGTTACCTGCCCCGGTAAATGCAGCACCTAAAAAAGGCTTTTTAGGATTAGCAGCATTAGGTTTTAAGCTTTTTAAAAGTGCCAAGGTAATTAAAGTAGTGCTTGCAGGGGCTTCTGTTGCAGGCTATGCGTGGTTATTTAGTATCGAATTTGCACTAATGCTAATTGGTTGTTTAGTCGTACATGAGTACGGACATGTGCGCGCAATGAAATACTTTGGCATAAAAACCAAGGGCATTTACCTAATCCCATTTGTGGGCGGGCTCGCTGTTAGTGACGATAAAATAACAACGCGTTGGCAAGATGTAGTTATATCACTAATGGGGCCTGCATTTGGTTTAATTACTTCTGTATTGGGCGTGGTTTTATATTATGCCACAGAGATGGAAATATTTGCCGGTGTGGCGGTGCTTAGTGCGTTATTAAATTTATTTAACTTGTTACCTATTTTACCGCTTGATGGTGGGCATGTATTAAAAAGTATCAGTTTTTCAATGCGTTCATGGATTGGTTTGAGCGTATGTTTACTCGGGGTACTATTTGGCTTATGGCTGAGTTACACATTTGGTTTGATGTTACTGGTATTCTTTTTGTTTGTCGGTGCGCTGGAGATTGTATTTGAATGGCGAGGCCGTCACTATTCACATTTGATGCCGCTAGATAAATATGGCCAAGGCTTTTCAGCTGTTATGTATGCAGTTGTAGTGGCTGGGCATGTAGCTGTAATGATGCATTTTGCGGATTCAGAGAACCCCATATTAAGCCTGCCGATGACCATTTTATCGAGTTGATAATCTACGATTAAAGAAGTATCTCAGTAAGCTGTATACGTAGACAATACAAAAGGGTACCTATTGTCTACGTATAATTAAGCACTATCTTTAAACGGCTTTGTACTTCTTCAACGAGTAAGTCTGGCTGAAACTTAGATAAGAATGCATTACACCCTACTTTTTCTACCATAGCTTCGTTAAAACTACCACTTAAGGAAGTATTAAGGACGACATAGAGATTTTTAAGCCTGCTATCATTACGTATTTCATGGGTTAAGCGATAGCCATCCATTGAAGGCATTTCAGCATCTGTAATTACCATTAAGAGCTCTTTTTCGACATCTCGCCCTTCATCAGCCCAGCCTCTAAGCATGTTAAGAGCTTCTAAGCCATTACTTGCAGGCACAATCTCAATGCCCAGTTGTGACAGCGTATCGCTTACTTGTTTACGTGCAGTGGGTGAGTCATCGGCGTGAAGTATTTTACGTCCTGCAAACTCATTGACGATACCTTGATCAAGTACTCCCTCTGAAATATCTACTTCATATTCAACTATTTCGGCAAGCACTTTTTCTACATCAATAATTTCAACGAGCTGTTCTTGGCCATCGCGCTTTATTTTAGTGAGGGCTGTTAAGTAATGATTTTTACCAACAGAGCTAGGCGGAGGCATAATATCTGACCATGTCATATTGACGATTTGATCAACTTTGCCAATTAAAAAGCCTTGTACGCTTCTATTGTATTCAGTAATAACTAAGTTACAGTCTTCGGCGTATTTTACTGCGGACATAGAAATAGCCTGCCGTAAATCGATTACAGGTATAGATTCACCTCTAATATTCGCAACTCCGGTTATTTTGGAATGAGAATGGGGAATTTTGCTTAAATGTGGCAATTTTACCACTTCCTTTATTTTAAACACATTGAGTGCAAATAAATGCCGGCTATGTAAATAAAACAGTAACAACTCTAAGCGGTTTTCACCAACCAACTGAGTACGTTGATCAACCGAAGCTAAAACACCAACCATAATGAACTTATCTAATCTAATTATTTTATAACTATAGTCTACTATTTTTTAACTTCATAGCTCAGTTATTATTTTTCGATTACAGCTAGTTGTTGCTATGGTGGTATAATTTGCAGTACCGTACTACAGAGTAATTTTACTAATCTATTAGCAATAACTATGCATCATATTTTTAAACGTTTTATCGTGTTATTACGCAGTCATATAGAGCAAGTGAGTTGGCAATCTGTTGCGATTGTTACCTTTATGCATATTATTATTACGTGGTGCTTATTAGTGATCGCAAATGAAAAAGCCTTGATACCCCCAAGTACTTTTTTTTACTATTACGTAATAACAACATCAACGGTAGGTTATGGTGATTTTAGCCCAACGACAGAACTTGGCCGTTGGGTGGTAGCATTAGTACAGATCCCATTTGGTTTAGCTTTATTTGGTGTCCTGCTTGGAAAAACAGGGCAAACAGTTACTTATTTAATTAGGCGCGCTATGACTGGTGATAAAAGTTTTGCACACAGTATTAACCATATTATTATTTTTGGTTGGCACGACACTCGTACAAAAAAGATGATTGATTACATTTTGGCTGACAGGAAGCGAACTGACCGCCGTATTTTACTCGCGGTAACAGAGCAAATGGATCACCCTTTTTTAACTAACGAACATGTTGATTTTGCACATCTAACCAGTTTTACAAATTTATCCGAACTTGAGCGTGTTGCAATAAGTCGTGCCGATAAAGTCATTATTGATGGGCAAGATGACGATCAAACATTTACTACTGCACTGCGTATAAGCCGTTTAGTTAAGGATGATTGCCATATCAGTGCTCATTTCTTAGATGAGACAAAAATAGATATGCTGTTAGAGCATTGTCAAAATGTAGA
Organism: Pseudoalteromonas sp. S3431; assembly: GCF_000690035.1. NCBI lineage: Bacteria > Pseudomonadati > Pseudomonadota > Gammaproteobacteria > Alteromonadales > Pseudoalteromonadaceae > Pseudoalteromonas > Pseudoalteromonas sp. S3431. The sequence continues at coordinate 136,911 of NZ_JJNY01000041.1, read as the reverse complement.
GTGTAGCAGTGCTAAATCGGCAGAAATACTTGTACGTTCAATGCAAGATCCAGGTTCTAGCCGTGTACAAGAAGAGCTGCTTTCTACACTCCATGGTGATACGCAATTTAGTTTGGCAATACCTAAAGACTGTAAAGATATGGAATTTGGCACTTTGTTTCATCATTTTAAGCTTGAACATGATGCAATATTATTAGGCGTTGCACACAATTTGAGTGCGCAAAATATGGATTTAAACCCACCGCTTGATTACAAAGTAAGTGAAGGTGATATTTTGCACTACATATCTGTAGAGCGAGTATTAAGTAGTGAAGTTGATTGGACAAGTTTGGAACGATAGCTAGCCTACCCAAGGCGATGAAAAAGGCTCTTTTATCAGTGTCGTGACTTTTTGTGACACAGGTTACTTCTTTGCTTTGGATTGCGCCTAAAGACCGAAAGAATAAAGCTAAGTGCTAACCATCTTCACTATTTGCAGCCAGTCATGTTCTGTGACTGGTATAACAGATAATCGCCCTGCTTTTTTTAGTGCTAACTCAGTAATTGAATCATTCGCTTTTATATCTTTAAGACTCACCAATTTTTTTAGATGGCTTTGATAGGTTACTTCAACGACAACCCAACGAGGATTTTCGCTGGTGGCTTTAGCATCGTAATAATCACTACTTAAATCAAATTGAGTGGGATCTGGGTAGGCTTCTTTTGTAACTATAGCAATACCCGCTACACCCACTTGTTTACAGCTTGAATGATAAATCATCACCAAGTCGCCAATTTTAACGCCATCACGCATAAAGTTCCGCGCTTGGTAATTACGTACGCCTTCCCAAAGCGTGGTTTGTTTTGGAGCGTTTTTTAAATCATCTAATGAAAAAGCATCGGGTTCAGTTTTAAAAAGCCAGTAAGCCATAACAGTATTCCTAACATATATTTACTTCCCACTATTGTATAGTATCATTTGAATATCAGGGTAATGAGGAAGAAATGATGAGCCAAGTATTAGATGATTTATTGTCGTTGTTAACACTTGAAGAAATTGAGCAAGGTTTATATCGAGGACAAAGCCAAGATTTAGGCTTTGGTGCTGTGTTTGGCGGTCAAGTTATGGGGCAGGCGCTTTCTGCTGCCAAAGAAACTCTACCTGAAGGGCGAATAGTTCATTCATTACATTCTTACTTTTTACGCCCAGGCGATCCGGCTAAACCCATTGTTTATGATGTTGAAACTATTCGAGATGGGAAGAGTTTTAGTACACGCCGAGTAAAAGCGATTCAGTACGGTAAGCCTATTTTTTATATGACTGCGTCGTTTCAGGGTGAAGAAAATGGTTTGTCGCATCAAGCGACGATGCCTGATGTTCCCGCACCTGAAGAACTACGTTCATCGCTTGAGTTTTACCAAGATAACGCTTCACACATTCCTGAAGTCATCCGTAATAAGTTTACCCGTGAAATGCCAATTGAAATGCGACCTGTGACATTTCATAACCCGTTTAAGCCAGAAGTTATGGAGCCAGTAAAACATATTTGGTTTAAAGCCAATGGTGAAATGCCGGACGATCAGCGTATCCATAATTACTTATTAGCGTATGCGTCTGATTTTGAGTTTTTACCAACTGCATTACAACCTCATGGTGTATCGTTTATGCAGCCAAATATGCAAGTAGCTACTATTGATCATGCAATGTGGTTTCATCGCCCATTTAGAATGGATGATTGGATTTTGTATTCAATTGATAGCCCAAGTGCGAGCAATGGTTGTGGTTTAGTACGCGGGCAGTTTTTTGATCGCCAAGGCAACTTGGTTGCCTCAACAATGCAAGAAGGGGTTATGCGCCAGCGCTAACCCCTTCTGTAAATGCATTGCTAGTTACACTGGTCTTGTACTATATCGCTGATTGACTGCCAGACGCGTGCTGGCAGTAATGTTTTAAGGTGTGCGTAGGTTTCACATAGTTGTGTGCTACCTACTAAGCCCTCTTCACCTTCTGTTATTAATGACTCTCCACGTAAGTTATCGATAAAGCTAACAAGTACTTTTTTGTCAAAAAACTCAGGTGTTTTAATGCCATGCAGTGTGCCTAAACGTTGCGCGAGCACTTGGCTTTCTCTTTCAAGTTCTGCTTTTTCAATGCCATCACTTGTTTGAATAAAACCAATTACAATAGCGTATCGTTGCAGAGTGAAGCTAAGTGCTCGTCCAAGCATTTCAAGCTTAGCTAGGCAGTCATTACTGTTCGTTATATGAATGTTATCGCCATCAAACTCAATTAAATTTTGATCAGCAAAGTTAGCTAAAATTCGTGTTATATAGTTTTCATCAAGAGGCTGTAAGTACCACTCTTTAGCAAATAGCGGATAAAATGTTTTTACAAGTTGCTGGCATTGAGTAATCGTAGTGCTGTGTTGTTTAAATAGGTGCAGTGCAATTAAACTTGGTACTGCGAATAAGTGCAAAATATTGTTTCTATAGTAATTAAATAAGACTTTTTCTTTATCACTAATTGTGATTATTTCACCAAATTCATCACTAATAACTTCAAACTTATTAAGCTTTAATGCATGTGTTAGTAATTGCTCTGGTGTTTCGTCAGGCGCTGTTACTTTATCGCTATAACTGGCATCGCGTTGTAAGCGCAGGTAAAAATCAAGTTGTGCTAAAAGTTTTGGCTTACTCAATGCTTGTTTATCGTTAACGAGTAAAATCATCGCCAATAAGTTAACAGCATTAAGTGCTGCTGCATTATTAATTTTAATCATTACTTGATCAGCAAGTTGAGTTACTTGTGTGCCTAACCATTGTGGCTTTTGTACATCGGTAGGATGTATTGAATCACGCCAATCGGGTTGGTTGTCGTTTAAATATTGATTAATTGAAATTGGATCACCAAAGTTTAGATAACCACGACCATAGTTTTTAAGGTTTTTAATCGCCTTAAAAATACCGAAAATAGATTCGCCTTTTTTATCTTTACCATCCAGCTCTTTAAGGTAAGTGTTTATTTCCATTACGTGCTCGTAGCCAATGTACACAGGAACAATAGATATTGGTCTGTCTATTCCGCGAAGCATCGCTTGTAAGGTCATTGAAAGCATACCTGTTTTAGGCGGAAGTAAGCGCCCAGTTCGGCTTCGACCGCCCTCCGTGTAAAACTTAACAGAGTAACCTTTAATAAACAGTTGGCTTAAATACTCTTTGAAGATGGCAGAATAAAGCTTATTACCTGCAAATGAGCGACGAATAAAAAATGCCCCCGAGCGTCTAAATATCCCGCCGGCAGGGAAAAAGTTAAGATTAATACCTGCAGCTATATGTGGCGGTACTAAACCTAAATGATATATTGAGTAAGTAAGGAGCAAGTAGTCCATATGACTGCGATGACAAGGCATGTAGATTATTTCATGGCCTTTATTAGTCAATTCATGAAGTTGTTCTGTGTGTTTAATATTAATACCGTTATAAAGCTTATTCCACAACCACGTTAAAAATCGCTCAGCTACACGTATCATTGCTTCTGAATAATTAGCGGCTATTTCGTCAAGTAACTTGAGTGCATTTTGACGAGCTTCAGTTTGGCTAATATTTTTAGCTTTAGCTTCATCTAGGATTGCTTTTTTAATTGTAGGGGACGCTAATAAAGAATTAAATAATTGTTCACGAGATGGCATTTTGGGGCCAGTAGCTGCGAGCTTTTGACGTTTAAAGTGAACGCGAGCGACACGCAGTAATTTGTGTGGTAACTCACTTACATCGGCTTTCTCGTTTACCAAAAGCGATAAGTCGAGAGGTTGACTAAAGCGAATAAAGTTATCACGTCCTGAAAACAACACGACAAAAAACTTTCTAAACCAACTAGGTGTTACCGAGTGTGTAATTAATGTGCGTAAACCTGGTTTTTCTTTACCCGGATCGCGGCCCCATAAAATTGTAACAGGTACAACTTGTACGTTCTGTTGACCACTATTAATTAAGTGTTCAATAATCTGCTTACCTTGAGCTAAAGCATTTGTTGGTTTAGCTTTGTCGCCAAATAATGGTGGTGGATTTTTGATTCCAATAAAACGATCTAAATGCTGAGAGCCTAATACTTGCTCTTCAATTGGGCTTGGCAAACCATGTTTTTTACACACATGTGTGAGTGCCGCTAAATCAAATCGTGAATTTAAACGCACTATATAAAATGTAGGGTATTCTGGGTTTAGATCATACTGCTCAATGGGGTTCTCTGGCAGCACTTTACTTCGTACTAGTAAGCGGCTAAATCCAGCAGACAAAACATTTAAACAATAATTAAAAATACGCATCGACTCACCATATTGAGAGTATTAAAGGCAAAATTAGCGCAATAGGATACCATAATATCCAAAAATTCTTTAGTTTGCGCTATTGAGTAGTTAACTTATTAATTGACTAATAGTAGAGGTATTAGTTCAAGTATAGCCAGTGAGTATGTACGGGCGCTTATTTAATCAAATTAGTGGTCATTGTATTGTTTCTAAATAGTTGTTGCATTTATCACCAATACCTCTATAATACGCAGGCTTTCAAAATTCCCTAGGGAACTAGAAAGGATAAATTAAGCTTGGATTTCAAGCTAATAAACAGGAGTTCCGATTTGGAACTCAACGTAGATATAATCAAACAGCCGACATCTTAAGTTTTAAGATTGTTTCGGTCGTTTTTTTATGCTCTTTTAAATGCTCTTTATATTGAGGTTAAGAATGTCAAATCAACGCATTCGTATTCGCCTAAAAGCTTTTGACCACCGTTTGATTGACCAATCAACGGCAGAAATCGTGGAAACTGCGAAACGCACTGGCGCACAAGTACGTGGTCCAATCCCACTACCTACACGCTTTGAACGTTTTACTGTACTAACTTCACCGCACGTTAATAAAGATGCGCGTGATCAGTACGAGATCCGCACCCATAAACGTCTGATAGACATCGTAGAACCAACTGACAAGACTGTAGACGCGCTTATGCGTTTAGATCTTGCTGCTGGTGTTGATGTTCAAATCAGCCTGGGTTAATCGAAAGATTAGAGAGGTTTTAGGAAAATGGCATTAGGTCTAGTCGGTCGTAAAGTGGGTATGACACGAATCTTCACTGAAGATGGTGTATCTATCCCTGTGACAGTTATTGAAGCGACACCTAACCGCATTGCTCAGATCAAATCTGACGCAACAGACGGTTATAACGCGCTTCAAGTAACCGCAGGCACTAAAAAAGCAAGTCGTGTAAACAAAGCTAAAGCGGGTCATTTCGCTAAAGCTGGTGTTGAAGCGGGTCGCGGTCTGTGGGAATTCCGCCTTAACGGTGGTGAAGGCGATTTTGAAGTAGGCGCAGAGCTTACTGTTGAATTATTCAACGAAATCAACAAGGTTGACGTAACCGGTACTTCTAAAGGTAAAGGTTTCCAAGGTGGTGTTAAGCGCTGGAATTTCAGCATGCAAGACGCTACACATGGTAACTCTCTATCTCACCGTGCTCCTGGTTCAATCGGTCAAAACCAATCACCTGGTAAGGTGTTTAAAGGTAAGAAAATGGCCGGTCATATGGGTGCTGAGCGTGTAACGACTCAAAACTTAGAACTAGTTCGCGTTGACGCTGAGCGTAATTTGCTTTTAGTTAAGGGTGCAGTACCTGGAGCTATTGGCGGTGACGTTATCGTTAAACCAGCTGTTAAAGCATAAGTCCTGGAGATTTAGTGATGGAATTAGCAATTAAAGACGCTTCTGGCGGTCTTGAAGTTTCTGAAGCTACTTTTGGACGTGAGTTTAACGAAGCATTAGTACACCAAGTAGTTGTTGCATACGCAGCAGGTGCTCGTCAAGGTACTCGTGCTCAGAAGACACGTTCTGAAGTAAGCGGTGGTGGTAAAAAACCATGGGCTCAAAAAGGTACTGGCCGTGCACGTGCCGGTACAATCCGTAGCCCAATTTGGCGTTCAGGTGGCGTTAGCTTTGCAGCTAAACCACAAGACCACAGCCAAAAAGTAAACCGTAAAATGTACCGTGGTGCGATTAAAAGCATCTTATCTGAATTAGTTCGTCAAGAGCGTTTAATCGTTGTTGAAAGTTTTGCTCTAGCAGCACCAAAAACTAAAGAACTAGTTGCTAAGCTTAAAGAACTTGAGCTTAAAGATGTTCTTATCGTGACTGAAGAAGTAGATGAAAATCTTTTCTTATCGGCACGTAACCTTTATAAGGTTGACACGCGTGATGTAGCTGGTATCGATCCTGTAAGCTTAATTGCTTTCGATAAGGTACTTATTACAGCCGCTGCTGTTAAGCAACTTGAGGAGGCGCTAGCATGATTCGCGAAGAACGTCTTTTAAAAGTGATCCTTGCTCCACATATCTCTGAAAAAAGCACTATTGCTGCTGAAGAAAACAACACTATTGTTTTCAAAGTAGTAAATGACGCAACTAAAGCTGAAATTAAAGTAGCAGTTGAGAAGCTTTTTGAAGTAGAAGTAACTGGTGTTCGCACACTTAACGTTAAGGGTAAAACAAAACGTACTGGCGCACGTTTCGGTCGTCGTAGCGACTGGAAGAAAGCTTACGTTACTCTTAAAGAAGGCAGCGAGCTAGACTTTGTCGGCGGCGCCGAGTAATAAGGGGATAGAATTATGGCACTTCAAAAGTGTAAGCCTACTTCTGCGGGCCGTCGTCACCTAGTTAAAGTGGTTAACCCAGATCTACATAAGGGTAAGCCATACGCACCACTTTTAGAGAAAAACTCTAAATCAGGTGGTCGTAATAACAATGGTCGTATTACGGTTCGTCATATCGGTGGTGGTCATAAACAACATTACCGTTTAATCGATTTTAAACGTACTAAAGATGGCATTCCAGCCACTGTTGAACGTTTAGAATACGATCCAAATCGTAGCGCAAACATCGCTCTTGTATTATATGCAGACGGTGAGCGTCGTTACATTATCGCACCAAAAGGCTTAAAAGCTGGCGATGCAATCCAGTCTGGTGTTGATGCACCAATCAAACCTGGTAATGCATTACCAATGCGTAATATGCCTGTAGGTTCGACTGTTCACAACGTAGAATTAAAACCAGGTAAAGGTGCTCAAATCGCACGTTCTGCTGGTGCATACGTTCAAATCCTTGCTCGTGATGGTCAGTATGTAACATTACGTCTTCGTTCAGGCGAAGTTCGTAAAGTTGAATCTGATTGTCGTGCGACTCTAGGTGAAGTAGGCAATGCTGAGCATATGCTTCGTTCACTTGGTAAAGCAGGTGCAAATCGCTGGCGTGGTATTCGTCCGACAGTTCGTGGTGTTGCCATGAACCCGGTAGATCACCCACACGGTGGTGGTGAAGGTCGTACATCTGGTGGTCGTCATCCTGTGTCTCCATGGGGTAAGCCGACTAAAGGTGCGAAGACGCGTAAGAACAAGCGTACGGATAAATTTATAGTACGTCGTCGTACTAAGTAATATTGAGGAATAGCCATGCCACGCTCTCTCAAGAAGGGTCCTTTTATAGACCTACACTTGCTGAAGAAGGTAGAGAAAGCTTTGGAAAGCGGTGAGAAAAAGCCAATTAAAACTTGGAGCCGTCGTTCAATGATCATACCTAACATGATCGGATTGACCATTGCTGTCCATAATGGTCGCCAGCACGTACCAGTTTTCGTTTCTGACGAAATGATCGGTCACAAACTAGGTGAATTTGCACCAACTCGCACTTACCGTGGCCATGCTGCGGATAAGAAAGCGAAGAAACGATAAGAGGGGAAGATAAATGCAAGCATTAGCTAAACATAAATTCGCCTCTGGTTCGGCGCAAAAAGCACGTCTAGTTGCAGATCAGATCCGCGGGTTACCTGTCGATCGCGCACTAGAAATCCTGGCGTACAGCCCTAAGAAAGCCGCTGTATTAGTTAAGAAAGTACTTGAGTCTGCTATTGCTAACGCAGAGCATAACGAAGGTGCTGACATTGATGAGCTTCGCATAACAACGATCTTTGTGGACGATGGTCCTACAATGAAGCGTATTATGCCTCGTGCTAAAGGACGCGCAGACCGCATCCTTAAGCGTACAAGCCATATCACTGTTATGGTTTCAGATAGCTAGGAGTATAAGTAATGGGACAAAAAGTTCATCCTACTGGTATTCGCCTAGGTATATCTAAACCTTGGGTTTCTACCTGGTACGCGAGTTCAAAAGATTTCTCTGCACAGCTTTTTGGCGATCACAAAGTTCGTACATTCCTTACTAAGGAATTGAAAACGGCTTCTGTGTCTAAAATCGTTATTGAGCGTCCAGCAAAATCAATCCGTGTAACAATTCATACGGCTCGTCCGGGTGTTGTTATCGGTAAAAAAGGCGAAGACGTAGAAAAATTACGTCAAGCGGTAACTAAAATCGCTGGTGTACCTGCTCAGATTAATATCTCTGAAGTACGTAAACCAGAACTAGATGCACAACTAGTAGCAGACGGCATTGCCTCTCAACTAGAACGTCGTGTTATGTTCCGTCGCGCTATGAAGCGTTCGGTACAAAATGCAATGCGCATCGGTTCTAAAGGGATTAAAGTTGAAGTTAGCGGTCGTCTTGGCGGCGCTGAAATCGCACGTTCAGAATGGTATCGTGAAGGTCGTGTACCTCTACATACTCTTCGTGCTGATATCGATTACGCAACTTCTGAAGCCTTAACCACTTATGGTATCATTGGTGTTAAAGTTTGGATCTTCAAAGGCGAAGTTATTGGTGGTTTACCACTAGTACAAGAGCAAGAGAAGCCAGCTAAACGCGCACCAAAGAAAGCCAAGAAAAGTGCTAAGTAGAGGTAGCGAGTAATGTTACAGCCAAAACGTACAAAATTCCGTAAAATGCACAAAGGCCGCAACCGCGGTTTAGCGCAAAACGGTAACAAAGTAAGCTTCGGTACTTTCGGATTGAAAGCAACTGGCCGTGGCCGTATGACTGCTCGTCAAATCGAAGCAGCTCGTCGTGCTATGACGCGTCACGTGAAACGTCAAGGTAAAATCTGGATTCGTGTCTTCCCTGACAAACCGATTACAGAAAAACCTCTTGAAGTTCGTATGGGTAAAGGTAAAGGTTCTGTTGAATATTGGGTTGCTGAAATTCAGCCTGGTAAAGTACTTTACGAAATGGAAGGTGTTTCAGAAGAGCTTGCTCGTGAAGCGTTTGACCTTGCTGCTCGTAAACTGCCATTCAAAACAACTTTCGTAACTCGGACGGTAATGTGATGAAAGCTAGCGAACTAAAAGACAAAAGCGTAGAAGAGCTTAATGCTGAACTTCTAGGACTACTTCGTGAGCAATTTAATATGCGCATGCAAGCTAGCACTGGTCAGTTGGCTCAGACACACACGCTAAGAACAGTACGCCGCGATATCGCGCGTGTAAAAACAGTTATTAACCAGAAGGCAGGTCAATAATGAGCGATAAAATTCGTACTCTTCAAGGCCGTGTAATCAGCGACAAGATGGAAAAATCTTTCACTATCGCTATCGCACGTTATGTGAAGCACCCAATCTATGGGAAATTCATTAAACGTACGACTAAGTTACACGTACATGACGAAAATAACACAGCAAAAGCGGGTGACGTAGTTACTATCCGTGAATGCGCACCAATTTCTAAGAATAAATCTTGGACTTTAGTAGACGTTATTTCTAGTCCAAAACTAGCTTAATTTTTTAATTAAATTAGTTTTGTAAAAAAGCCCCGGCATTAGCTGGGGCTTTTTGTGTTTAAGGCACTGTCAATTTTAAAAGTCATAATTCCAACTGGCATAAATCTTTGAGCAATTTAACGAGTTAAATTACGACTATAACGTCGTTAAAATTTTTATTTAGAACAACTAGATAAAATTTTTGCCTAGTTCTAGCTTAATTTTCTTAATGTTAAATAGACCCCATATATAAGTAGATTGGTATAATCTGGGTCGAATAATTACGAAATCTGAAACTAAAAGAGTGTCGCGAATCGTAAAGCATTGAGTTGTTCGCATCATATAAACCACGTCACGGATAGATATTAAATGTAGTTAAAATATTTGTAATTGATTTTATACTTTCTTTTTTAGAAAAAGTTTATATAGAAGCAGACTTATTAATAGCGTAACAAAAACATATAACGGGGAATACCAATAAAATACGATTTTCTAATCGGCCAGCATCTCGTTGCTCTCTATATATTTTCGCCTTGCCTAAAGCTGAAAATTCAACCTCGAAAGATAAACACGCCCTAGTTTTTATATAAGTTAACCTAAACTCTGGATAATAAATTTATCTCGAGCAGCTACTTTCAGCGCTAACTGCGTTGAATTTACCTACAATAGGCAGCTATTGGCGCGTAAATTCGTCTTGTTTTCACTGAAAATCTCTAGCTAGAGAAATAAATTTAAATATCACCATGATTCAATACGTTAGTAAATCTCTTAACCAGAGTTCAGGTTAAGTTATTTAAAGTGCTTTACCTCAACTTAACTTGAGCTTTTATGATGTGTTTTTTATTTTAGTAATAAGTGATATGTATACCATTCAAAGTTATTTATTAAGCTTAGGGATTACTCAATACCAGCCATCTATCGAGCAGATACAAAATATTGTGAAATTAGTTCAGCACTCTTTTAAATCACCGAATATATTTACGATAAACGCTCTAGATTGGGCTAATAACAATAAGCGAAAACCATTTACGAGTGCTGAACTTACGTTGCTTTCAGGACTATTGGTTAACGTTGGTTATAAGTTATCAATGTATTCAGCCAAGCAAGTTGTTGTAGTGCATAATCGGCAAAGTCTACTTATTACTTTTGGAGAAAGCGGTTTTAGTACTAAGGATGGCAGTAATGTGGTCTTTCAATAGTGGGTAATAAAAAAGCCTCAGAAAATGCTGAGGCTCTTACTTTGTTTATTCGCTCTTACCAAATCATCTCTACAAATTCAGGATGGTCGATATATGGATTACGATTACCTTGAAATTCATAAGCGGCTTGGTTGCGATCTAACTCCATTTGGCTCACAGGATCACTGTTATGCCAGTTGAGCAGCATGGCTACAACCCAGCTTTCAAATACTTGGTTGCGTGAACCGTTAAGTACTGCGTTGCTTGAGGTAGTTATATTTTGCCAAGAGCCAATTACATTTTCGTAGCGTGTTGCCATATAAAAATAAGCGCGTGCAAAGTCACCTTTAAATTCATCAATTGGCTCAAATACAGTACCTGAGTAATTTAATGAGCTTGTAGCTGAACCTAATTTGCTGCCGTTAGTGGATGTAAATGAAGCACTTGATACTTCACCAAATGGATAGTTACTACGCTTTGAGTTTACATAACCATCGGTTGCGTAAATATGGTGAACATCTGAGTTCATAGGTTCAATAGTGCCGCCAAACCAACTTTTCGGGAATGAATGCTCACGGTTGTAACAGCCGCCTTCTCCACTATAGTTACCGCACTGATCGCTCACGGCTGTATAGTTATAGCTGTCTGAACCGTTTGGCTTTTCGCTATACATATCTAAAATACTATTATCGTTTTCAAAGTATTTATCACGTGCTGATGAATCATAAAAATTCCAAATCGCCGAATAACCCTGTGCATTATGATCTTTAGTAATATTATAAAGCTCAGTTTTCAGCGCATAGCCAGTTAAGCCCTGTGTCGTTACATAATAACCAGTGGGTGTTGGATTAGTTCCGCCAGAGCCATCACCAGGTTCTGTGCCAGAATTTCCTAACTCAAAAGCTGAGCTGTCTGTATTGCTAAAGCTCGCACCGCTGGCAAGAGTGATAGAGCCTTGCTTAAGTGTATAGCTACCATTACCAGTAGAGCAACACATGCCATCACCATAACTATCACTAATTACAAGCGTGTATGCCCCATCAGTTAAGCATATTTGTTCATCATACTGAGTGTTTGACTCATAACCACCACCGTTAGCAATTGAACTACCTTGACTATTATTAATAGACCAACTTGTTTCGCTGCCATAATTATCGGTATTAAGCGTTAGGGTAAGGCTATTGTCAGAACAGCTTGTTGATGAGCCACCATCGCTATTTGGTAAAAAATTATCTACGTAGACAATTTCGCTACCGTCAAATCCACTAACATCATAAAAACGCAGACCCACGTTAATTGTTTTGCTGCTACTTGCTGTGTAGCTATGGCTGATTTTTTGCCATTGATTCGTTTGCGCCTCATTTGAATAGCCTTGGTAACCATCGACATACAAACGGGCTTTAATTTTACCTTCCGTATGGTAAATATCAGCAGAAAAATCGTAAGTTTGACCTGCTTCAACAGCAATTTGCTGTAGTAAATCCGTGTTACTTTGCGAACCAGTTGTTACATTTACAGCAGCAGAGCTACTACCGCTTTTCACTGTGCTAGTTGAGCGTGATAAGTTAATACCGCTATCTATAGTAGTCCATGATGCAGGTGTATTTCCTGACCACTGTTCAAAGCTACCATTAGCTACATTGGCCATTACTGGCAGTGAGCCGAGTAATAAAGCCGTACTAAGTAGTTTGTTTTTATATGTCCCGTATGACATGAGTATTCCTATTTTTTATTTTGAATGAAGAATATACCTTATATTAGTTTGGTTACAAAATTGTTAATTTAAAATTCGATAAAAAGCAATAATAAATCTTTAATCTGTTTTTGAAGGTGTTTTTAAAAATTAATAACTAAATGGAATATCAAAGCAGATTCTATTCTTTTTTTATCTATGCAGACCCCGTTATCCTACATACTTAGAAAACCTCAACAGATACACTCTGGATGAGGTAAAACTCATTTTTTAACAATACATAAAGTGTATTGTGTTTAATTTTCAGGGTTATGGGGAATCGATTCATGTTGTTAGGTCAACTAAATGCTGCGGCAAGTCCGCTATCGCAAGAGCAAGTACAGAAGCTGCAAGGTTTAGTGGCTGAACTTAATCCAATTCAACAAGCGTGGGTAAGTGGTTACTTAGCTGCTAATGCTAATTCAGCTGCGCTAGGAGCTCCTATTTCAGGCGCACAGGCTAATGGCGATTCTGCAGCACTAACTATTTTATATGGTTCGCAAACGGGTAATGCAAAAGGTGTCGCTACCAAAATGAAAGAGCAGGCCGAATCACGAGGCCTAGCAGTTAAATTGGTTAGCATGTCTGATTACAAACCAACAGCCCTGAAAAAAGAAAAGTTTTTAACTGTCGTTGTGTCTACTTATGGTGAGGGTGAGCCTCCTGAAGACGGTGAAACACTACATGAATTTTTAGCCACTAAAAAAGCGCCAAAACTAGACAATGTAAAAATAGCCGTTATTGGTTTGGGTGATTCTAGCTATGAGTTTTTCTGTCAAACAGCAAAAGACTTTGAAGAGCGCTTAAATAAACTTGGTGCACAAACTATATATCAACGTGCTGATTTAGATGTAGATTACGAAGATGAAGCTGCAACATGGATCGCCGGTGCACTTGATGCATTTGAGCCAGATTTAAAAGCGCAACAAGATGCCGCCGGCGGTCAAGCTTTAGCTATGCCTTTTGGTTCACCAACTACCGCTTCAAGCCAATATACAAAACAAAATCCATTTGAAGCAGAGCTTTTAACAGTTCAAAAAATTACCGGTCGCGACTCAACTAAAGATGTACGCCACGTTGAAATTTCACTTGAAGGTTCAGACATTACTTATACACCAGGTGATTCATTAGGTGTGTACTTTTTAAATGACGATGTATTAGTTGATGAAGTACTTACACTCACTCAAATAGATGCAGCAAGCATTGTAAAAGTAGGTGATGAAGAGCTAAGCGTACGCGGCGCACTTATTGAAAAACTAGAGCTGACTCAGTCATACCCAGGTTTTGTAGAAAAATACGCAACAGCAACAGGTACGCCTGAATTATTAAAGCTTGTGGAAGATAAAGCTGCAATGCGTGCGTATATTGAACCTCGCCAGATATTTGATGTAATTCGCCAAAATCCAGCAAAAATTGATGCGCAAACATTAGTCGATTGCCTACGTAAGCTGCAAGCTCGCTTGTACTCAATTGCATCTAGTCAAGCAGAGGTTGAAGACGAAGTGCATTTAACTCTAGGCTTAGTTGAGTTTGATGCGTTTGATAGTGAGCACTTAGGTGGTTGTTCGGGTTACTTAACTCGCCGAGCTGAAGAAGGCTGTAAAGTTAAAGTATTTAGCGAACATAACGATAACTTCCGCCTACCAACTAACGATGATACACCGGTGATCATGGTTGGCCCAGGTACGGGCATTGCGCCGTTCCGTGCATTTTTACAAGAGCGTGATGCGCGTGAAGCACAAGGTAAAAATTGGTTGTTTTTTGGTAACCCACATTTCACTCAAGACTTTTTATACCAAGTAGAAATACAGGGTTATTTAAAATCGGGCCTACTTAATAAAGTAGATGTTGCATTTAGCCGCGACCAAGCCGAAAAAGTATACGTGCAAGACAAGTTGCGCAGTAACAGTAAAGACGTGTTTGAATGGTTAGAAGCTGGCGCTCATTTTTACATTTGTGGTGATGCAAATCGCATGGCAAAAGATGTACACAGCGCCTTGGTCGATATCATCAAAGAAAACACAGGCAAGAGCGATGAAGACGCAGAGCAATACTTAAAAGATTTGCGTAGCGCAAACCGCTATCAGAAAGACGTGTATTAATCACGTTTCTTATTTTATTTAACAGCTAACAGCCGTCACTGTAACAAATTTAGGATTTAAAATGAGCGAACAAGATAAAAACGTAAAGCTTTCTGATAACGAGCGTTTGAAAAGAGAAAGTAACTTTTTACGTGGCACCATAGAACAAGATTTAAAAGACGAAATTACCGGTGGCTTTACCGCTGATAACTTTCAGCTAATACGTTTTCACGGTATGTACCAACAAGATGACCGTGATATACGTGGTGAGCGTGCTAAGCAAAAGCTAGAGCCCCTACATAATGTAATGTTACGTGCACGTATGCCTGGCGGTATTATTAAGCCAGAGCAGTGGTTGGCAATTGATAAGTTTGCAGATGACAAAACAAGCTACGGCAGCATCCGTTTAACAACGCGTCAAACGTTTCAGTTTCATGGTGTGCTAAAGCCAAACATCAAAGGCATGCACCAAATGCTTGATAGCGTGGGCATAGACTCTATTGCTACCGCAGGTGATGTTAACCGTAATGTGCTTTGTACTACTAACCCAGTTGAGTCTGAGCTACATCAAGAGGCTTACGATTGGGCTACAAAGATTTCTGAACATTTATTACCAAAAACAAAAGCGTATGCCGAAATTTGGTTAAATGGAGAAAAAGCGCAAACTACAGAAGAGCCAATTTTAGGATCTAACTATTTACCGCGTAAGTTTAAAACAACGGTAACAATTCCGCCTAATAACGAAGTTGATATACACGCTAACGATTTAAACTTTGTGGCTATTGCTGATAACGGCAAGCTTGTTGGTTTTAACGTATTAGTGGGCGGTGGCCTTGCCATGACGCACGGCGATACAGCAACTTATCCGCGTAAAGCCGATGACTTTGGTTTTATACCGCTAGAAGATACCTTAAAAATTGCAGAGCATGTTGTATCTGTGCAGCGCGATTGGGGTAATCGTTCAAATCGTAAAAATGCAAAAACTAAATACACATTAGACCGTGTAGGCGTTGATGTATTTAAAGCTGAAGTAGAAGCGCGTTCAGGCGTTACGTTTGCGCCAAGTCGCCCGTTTGAGTTTACTCATCGTGGCGATCGTATTGGTTGGGTTGAAGGCATTGATGGTAAGCACCACTTAACATTATTTATTCAAAGCGGTCGTATTTTAGACTACCCAGACAAACCGCTTAAAACCGGTTGTCGTAAAATCGCTGAAATTCACCAAGGTGATATGCGCATGACGGCTAATCAAAACTTAATTATTGCCGGTGTGCCTGCAGATCAAAAAGCGGTAATTGAAGAAATCGCCCGTAGTCATGGCTTAATTGATGACACCGATTCGCAGCAGCGTAAAAATTCAATGGCGTGTGTTTCACTGCCAACGTGCCCACTTGCAATGGCCGAAGCAGAGCGTTACTTACCAAGCCTAGTAGAAAAAACAGAAGCATTACTTGCAAAGCACGGTATACCAGATGACAGCATTATTATGCGCGTTGTAGGTTGCCCGAACGGCTGTGGCCGCGCAATGCTTGCTGAAGCTGGTTTAGTAGGTAAAGGTCCTGGTAAGTACAACGTTTACTTAGGTGGTAATTTAGAAGGCACACGTATTCCTAAATTGTACCTTGAGAACGTAGGCGAAGATGTTTACCTAGACGCATTCGATAAGCTAATTGGCCAGTGGGCTAAAGAGCGCAACGACGGTGAGTGTTTTGGTGACTTTGTTATTCGCAAAGGCATTGTTGCTGAAGTAAAAGTATCAGTAACCGATTTTCACGCTTAATTAAATACCAGCGCTAAGCGCTGGTGAGGTTTGGAATTTACCATGAGTGAATTTAAAAACATTTTACAGCTAGATAAACAAAGCCAAGCGGCTATGTTAGCTGATGCTAATGGTTTACTAGCAAATATGAGCGCAGAACAGCGTGTTGCATGGGCGCTTGATAACTTGCCTAATACGGCCTTTTTATCATCTAGCTTTGGTATTCAAGCGGCAGTAATGCTGCATTTAATGACCTCACAACGTCCAGATATTCCTGTTGTCTTAACCGACACAGGTTATTTGTTTCCTGAAACGTATCAGTTTATTGAGCAAATGAGCGAGCGCTTATCACTTAATTTAAAGGTGTATAGAGCGCAGCTTAGTCCTGCATGGCAGGAGGCTAAATTTGGTAAATTATGGGAGCAAGGCGAAGGTGGAATTAAGCAATATAATCAGCTTAATAAAGTAGAGCCAATGACCCGTGCGTTAAAAGAAATAGAAGCGGGTACTTGGTTTAGTGGCTTAAGACGCGATCAATCATCTACACGTGCAGATAAACAGTTTGTAGAAATTAGTCGTGGCACAGTTAAAGTGTACCCGATTATTGAATGGTCGAATCGCGATGTGTATCAGTATCTTACTAAGCATGACTTACCTTATCATCCATTATGGGAGCAAGGTTATGTGTCGATGGGAGATGTACACACTACGCGTAAATTAGAGCCGGGTATGACAGAAGAAGAAACTCGTTTCTTTGGTTTAAATCGTGAGTGTGGGTTACACATTGATGGCGATGGTATTTAACGCGGTACACGTATAGCTAAATCGAAAATAAAAATGCAGCTTCGGCTGCTTTTTTATTGTGAAAAAATTGCCGGATTAAGTATTTTTAATTAGACTCAAAGGATAAAGGATTAATTTAAAGCAGGAACGCTATGAAATACTTTGCCTATTTAGCAATATCAATCATGACTATTGCGCTCATATCTTTATTTTATTTAAAAAAGCCCGATGGTAAAACATGGCTTTCAGTGTCATCAATGAGTGACAAGTCGCACCATATTAAAGAAAAAATAGCGACGCTCACCGGTAATACATTTGATAATGCTGTACATAACGTAAAGCAAGCAAGCGAAAAAATAGTGAGCTCTACAGCCTCAAATAGTAAAATTTTTAAATGGCAAGATGACACAGGTCAATGGCATTTTTCAGACACGCCAAATCCGCATGCAAAAAGCATTGAGGTTAAACTCAATCCAAAAGATATTACAGTTATTGCCGCAGAAGATACGTCTATTTTAAATAACACTCCAAAAGTATCAAGTATGTCAGCAGCATCAGAAACAATAAGTATTTTAGATCCTGATTCTGTTCAAAAGTTATTTGAAGATGCAGGTAGCGTACAAGATAAACTTGAAAAACGTAACAAAGAAATTAATAGCTTAAGCGGTCTATAATAAAGCTAAGGTTTTTATAGGCACGTCGCGATAACGTTTCTCGGCTTCCATGAATAATATGGTTAAATATATCTTTGTCGAAGTGGCAATAGTACCCCTATAGCAATATATGCAGCCGCGACCATTATCCCCTTAATATCATGCTCAACAGTAAAGTAGCTCGATACAATTAATGTATGGCCAGTCACAAAAAGGCCTCCCTTTATTAAAAGGGAGGCCTTTGTTATTTTTAAAACATACTTTGCTTAATCGAGCATATTACGCAGTACATATTGTAAAATGCCGCCGTGTTTGTAGTAATCCCACTCTTTAGGGGTATCAATACGTACATCGGCACTTAAGCTAACTTTTTTACCTTCAGCATTGGTTGCAATAACGGTGACTTCATCGGTTTTATCATACAAGCCATCAATATCAAATTGCTCTTGCCCTGTTAGCCCATGTGACTCGTAGCTTTCACCTTCTTTAAATTGCAGCGGTAATACACCCATACCAATTAAGTTAGAGCGATGAATTCGCTCATAGCTTTGCGCTACAACCGCTTTAACGCCTAATAAAAGAGAACCTTTAGCTGCCCAGTCGCGAGATGATCCCGTACCGTACTCTTTACCGGCTAAAATAATTAACGGAGTTCCGTTTTTTTGATACTCCATAGCTGCATCATAAATACTTGCTAAGTCATTTTCTGGCTGGGTACGTGTTACACCGCCTTCAGTTCCCGGTGCTAATAAGTTTTTAAGACGAACGTTGGCGAAAGTACCGCGCATCATTACTTCGTGATTACCACGGCGTGAACCGTACGAGTTAAACTGGCCTTTATCTACGCCGTTTTCTTGCAGGTATAAACCTGCTGGTGCATCTGCTTTAATAGCGCCCGCCGGGGAAATATGGTCAGTGGTTACTGAATCCCCAAGCTTAGCTAAACAACGTGCACCTCCAATAGTAGGAATGCCCGGTGGTTCTACTTTCATGCCATCAAAAAAGGGTGCTTTTTTAATGTAGGTTGATGCATCGTCCCAATCATAAAGTTTACCATCAGGTATTTGAATTTTCTGCCAGCGGCTGTCACCTTCATAAACGTTAGCGTAGCTTCTTGCGAACATTTCTTTAGTCACTGTTTCTTTAACTAAGTCACTAACCTCTTTAACGCTTGGCCAAATGTTTTTAAGGTAAATATCGTTGCCGTTAGCATCCTGTGCGAGAGGTTCGTTGTATACGTCAATATCTGTTCTACCTGCAATAGCGTATGCAACAACAAGCGGAGGAGACGCTAAAAAGTTCATCTTAACGTCTTGGTGAATACGCCCTTCAAAGTTACGGTTACCTGATAAAATAGAGCTGACCACTAGTTTATGTTTTTGAATCGCGTCTGATATTTCAGTTGCAAGTGGCCCTGAATTACCAATACACGTCGTACAGCCATAGCCTACTAAATTAAAGCCTAGACTTTCTAGGTCGTCCATCAAGCCTGCTTTTTCTAAGTAGTCGGTAACTACTTTAGAGCCAGGTGCAAGGGATGTTTTAACCCAAGGTTTTACATTAATACCTAATTGCTTCGCTTTTTTAGCGACCAAACCTGCGGCTAAAATTACACTCGGGTTCGAGGTGTTAGTACAACTGGTTATAGCGGCAATAACACATGCGCCATCGTTTAGCTCAAACTCTTGCCCTTTAAATTTAACTTTAGCGGCGCCCATAAATTGCGCTTCATCAACAGGTTCATCGGGGTTTGTTGCCGGGCCTTCACTTTCGATACGCGCTTGTTCTTCATCGCTTTTATCACGACGAGCCATACGCTCATCTTGAAAGCCTTTTAAATGCTCGCTAATAACTTTGCCAGCCTCATTTAAGGCAATTCTGTCTTGAGGACGTTTAGGTCCTGCAAGGCTTGGTACAACATCATCTAATTTAAGCTCGAGTGTGTCGGTGTAATTAGCTTCGTCGCCATCGTTACGCCATAAGCCTTGGTGCTTAGCGTAATCTTCAATGAGTTTAAGTTGCTTCTCATCGCGGTTTGTTAAGCGGAGATAGTTAATGGTTTCATCATCAATCGGAAAAATACCACACGTAGCGCCGTACTCTGGTGCCATGTTAGCTATGGTTGCTCTATCAGCGAGTGGTAAATCGGCAAGACCGTCGCCATAAAACTCGACAAATTTACCCACTACACCATGATTACGTAATATCTCTGTTACTGTTAATACTAAATCAGTTGCGGTGGTCCCTTCAGGTAGGCGGCCGCTTAGCTTCATACCCACTACTTGTGGGATGAGTAAGCTAATTGGCTGCCCAAGCATTGCTGCTTCGGCTTCAATACCGCCTACACCCCAACCAAGCACACCTAAGCCATTAATCATGGTGGTGTGAGAGTCAGTCCCTACAAGCGTATCTGGGTAAGCGAATTTTTTGCCATCGCGCTCTTCATTAAAAACAACGCGCGCTAAATATTCTAAATTCACTTGGTGAACAATACCGGTTGCGGGTGGCACTACTTTTAAATTATCAAAAGCGGTTTGCCCCCAACGCAAAAATTCGTAACGTTCTTTATTTCGGTCGTATTCAAGCTTTGCATTTAAATCAAAAGCACCCTCGTTACCATAGCCATCTACCTGTACCGAATGGTCAATAACCAGTTCTGCCGGTGATAACGGATTTATTTTTGCAGGGTCCCCACCTAATTTTTCCATTGCGTCACGCATTGCGGCTAAATCAACAATAGCGGGTACGCCTGTAAAATCTTGCATAACAACACGAGCTGGGGTAAAGGCAACTTCAGATGCTGGTTTTGCTTGAGGATCCCAATTAAGCAGAGCTTGAATGTCTTGTTCTTTAATGTTTGCGCCATCTTCGTTACGAAGGAGGTTTTCGAGTAATACTTTTAAGGAAAAGGGCAATCGTTTTGCTTTGTCACCAAGTCCTTTTAGAGAATGAATATGGTATTGCTCACCATTAATTGTGAGCTGATGTTGGGTGTCGAAACTATTATTCATTATTTGCCCCTTTATGAATTATAAAAATATTTTGAAGAGTGACCTCTGTAGTGCTTGAGTTGCAAAGTACATACCAGCGTAAAAAACCATACTTAGAGAACGAAATTTATACAGTTACCAAGATAGAGATGATGCTGAAAACTTTATTTTCAAGGATGATTTAAAAGAGGGAGGGGGCCAAACGTTATTCGGCCCATACTGATACCTGCTTGATTAAAAAATGATCATTTTATCGCATTAAATAGCGCACTCACTGCGTTAAAAATTATTTTTATAGAACAACTATATATCGTAATTTCGCCTCGTGATTACGCTATTTTCTTAGCGTTATAATAGCCCACTAATTTAATGCAATTGGTATAATTACTGTAACCAGCCTTGTTGCGTAACTTTAACACTCACACAAAGCAAAGCCGGCCCAAAGTGCCTCTTAATACGGCAATAGTAAATGTAATGGTTAACTAAATAGGAATGTTAGAATGCGCAGCTTGTTGATTTATAGTTGGTTTAATTATCATCTTGGGAGTCATCATCTGCATAAAAATACAATAACGCCAAGTAAGTTCCATACGAGTTAATGCCTATACAGCAGGTTTAAACCAATGTTGGGATGTATTGACAGGCATGTAACCACCTTATTTTTATTATTTACTAACACGCCCTAGGTTATTGAAGAGTAAAAAGGCCAACTATATAAGTTGGCCTTTTTATATAAAAAGAGGGGGTTTTAAACACTTAACCAAATGAAATAGGACGACGTCCTGTTTTGTCATCTACTTTTGGCTTTTTAGTTCGCTTACGCTTACTTTTAGCAGGCTGAACTGTTGGTTGAGAGACCGCCGGCTTTGGTTCAGTGTGAGTTTGTACAGCAGGTTTTTCTGCAGGGATTGCATCCGCACTTAGTGATAGTTGAAAAAACTCACCATCAAACTCTAATACATCACCACTGTATAATTTTTTCCGTTTAATTGTACAAATTTCATGGTTAACACCCACATAGCCTTCAGTTATTAGGTTTTTAGCTTGGCCGCCACCTTCAACTAAGTTTAGTACTTTTAATAATTTACAGAGCTCAATCGGCTCTTCTTCTAATTCTATTTCTATGTATTCTTCGTTCATATTTGCTCTCGGTGGGGTAACGCACAAGCTTTAGTATAAAGGCTTGCAGCTACTTTTGCACCAAAGCAAGTGACTTTAGCTAATTGTAATAGGTAAATAGTTATGAAAGTTTTTATGTATTTTGTCTGTCTTTAAAAAAACTGAAGCAATTGAAGGTTAAGCTTTGCAGCAGTTAATTTTACGTATGGCCTGCTAATTGCTAAAACTTTGGCGGAATAAATATTTTTCATTAAATGGAGTAGGAAATGGGCGTAAGATTAGCAATGAAAAAAGAGCTAATGGGATTAGATAATTCAGGTATGTTAACTGCTGACGATGTTAGAGAGCACCTTGCTAATTCTGTAAAAAAGCAAGCTGATCAAGACGAGCGCGGTTTTTCTGTAATTTCAAAATTCAATGATACCCATAGCCGTTTAGTTAGTGGTGATGCCACGAGAAAAACAAAACTTGAATTTGAACGTCATCGTTTGTTTAAAGAAGTTTTATATACTCGCAAAAGTGTTGATGCTTGGTTAGATAGCCAAACAAATTAAATTGCCATAAATAGTTACCTTTAATAGACTACAATTGTAATCAAAAAGGGGTAACTATGAAAAATGGAATTTTAATATGTGTGTTGGCATTACTATTAGCTGCGTGCCAACAACCTACCGTGTATGTATTTAGTGAAAACTTGCAAGATGAACAGCGCAATCAGCTCGATGCTGCGCTAAAAGCACAATCGCTCCCTTATGAATATGTTGAGCTGGCAATTCCATCAGAGTTTAGTGAAGCCACATTACTCTTATCAAGCGATAAAATTTACCCAAAAGAGACTGAGAAGTTAGCTACTATTATGCAGGGGCTAGGTTACGAGCCACAAGTTAACTATACAACGCGTTCAAATCATTTTTATGGTGATGGCAATATAGGCTTTTATCTAAAAAATGCAGTGGCGGGTACAACCTTTGTTATGCCTAAAAAGTTACGAACAACTCAATGCAGCGAAGACAAGTACAATGATTTAGCGGTCAAATTTGCAAATGAACATGTTGAATTTACACTACCAAGTGGCGCAATAGTTAGGCTGAGTTGGGAGTATTTATATGGTTATCTTGTTATTTATTACAAAAATCATTCGCAAACATACAGTCACTCACAACCACTTATAAATACGCCCTTTGGCGCCAAACCATCCGATACTTACAGGTTTACAGCTCACGTTAATAACCCCAGCTGGCTTGATTGCTCACTACAAATTGTTTATATGGACTGAGTGATAGAGTTAACCGTGGGTTTCTATATGCTCACTTAGTTTTGCAATTCGTTCGCTCATGCCCTCGATAATACGGTCTTTAATTTTTTCACGTATAACATTAGGTAAACGAGTCAATGCTTCAGGAGTTATAGCGAGTACGATAGTGTCGCTTTTAGCTTGGGCATTGGTACTTCTTTGTCTGTTACCAATAAAGGCGCCTTCACCTATAAATTCACCGGGCTCAATAGTACCTAGTTCTAATAAGTGATTATGCTTAAAGACTAAAAGGGCGCCACTTAGTACAATGTATAAATGTTTGTCGTTATCAAACTGCTTAAATAAAAATTGCTGTTGGTTAACTAAATACAACAGGCCAAACGATTCTAATAATATTTGACGTTCGTTGAGCGTAAACTCTTTAAAAAAGTGTAGCCTGTTTATAATTTCCATTTGTTTGAATAATGGAATATGTTCGATTAGCTTCATCAATAACCAAATTTGTTAGACACGTTTAATTAGCTAATATTGCGCTCTTTTAACTTACGGGTCAACGTGTTGCGTCCCCAGCCAATTTTTATAGCTGCATCTTGTTTATGGCCAGAACAATTGGCGAGAGCTGTTTTTATTAGCCGAGTTTCTAGTTGTGCTTGAATATCGGGCCAAATATTTTCTTTGCCTTGTTTAAGTTCGTGGTTAAGCCATTGTTGAAATGCATCAAGCCAATCACCTTCCTCTTGAATTGGCGAGGCATCAAGGATCTCAGGTGGTAAATCTTGTTCTGTAACAAGTTCACCTGGCGCCATCACAGTAAGCCAACGACACGTATTTTCGAGCTGACGTACATTACCGGGCCAATTAAAGAGTTTAAGCTGCTCTGTTGCTTTAGGGCTGAGTACTTTGCTTTCTACTTGTAAGTCTTTAGCGCTTTTGTGCAAAAAATGTTGCGACAAGCGATCAATATCTTCAGTGCGCTCCCGAAGAGCTGGCAAGCGTAGGCGTACTACGTTTAAACGATGAAATAAATCATCCCTAAATTTACCTTGTTTAACTAAGTCTTCCAGATTTTGATGCGTAGCTGCAATAATGCGTACATCCACCTTTATGCTTTGATGCCCGCCCACACGATAAAATTCACCATCGGCAAGCACGCGCAATAAACGTGTTTGCACATCAAGAGGCATATCACCAATTTCATCTAAAAAAAGCGTGCCGCCATTGGCTTGTTCAAAACGCCCTTTACGCACACTGTCAGCGCCCGTAAATGCGCCTTTTTCGTGGCCAAATAATTCTGACTCAACAAGCTCTTTTGGAATTGCGGCCATGTTAAGTGCAATAAATTGATTTTCTTTACGTGGACTATGATTATGCAAGGCGCTGGCGACCAGTTCTTTACCTGTGCCAGACTCACCATTTATTAATACACTCATGCTAGAGGCTGACAGTTTACCTATTGCTCTAAATACCTCTTGCATAGCGGGTGCTTCACCAATTATGTGTGCACTTTTAGGTGGGGCCTGCTTACGTTTAGTTTTTTTTGTAGAGTTTGCTCTAAATGCACTTTCAACAAGGGCAACCGCTTCGTTTAAATCAAACGGTTTAGCTAAATACTCAAAAGCACCTTTTTGAAAGGCATTAACGGCCGAATCTAAATCTGAGTGCGCGGTCATTATAATAACCGGTAGCCCAGGATTTTGCTCTGCAATAAGCTCAAGTAAAGCCATGCCATCCATGCCGGGCATTTTTACATCCGACACCAAAACAGCGGGTTGGCTAAATTTTAGTGCGCTTAATACATCTTGCGCATTTGAAAAGCTCTCAGCATTAAACCCAGCACGGGTTAGTGCCTTTTCGAGTACGAAACGAATTGATGCATCATCATCTACAAGCCAAACTGTTTTCATGCAAACTCCAAACATTAATCTGCAAAGGGCAGATAGATATTAAATTCAGTATGTCCAGGCCAGCTATCACATTCAATATAGCCGTCATGCTGATCAATAAGCGTTTGCGCAATAGAAAGTCCAAGTCCTGAACCACCTTCTTTATTGGTGATCATCGGGTAGAACAATGTTTCGCGTATGCTGTGGTCAATGCCTGGTCCGTTATCAGATATTTGGATCAACAAGGCTTTTTTAGGTGCTTTACCTGGGCGACGATGTTGATGGTTTATGCGGGTTTTTATTTTTATTTCACCGCCATCAACGAGCGCCTGTTGGGCATTTCGAACAATGTTTAATACGACTTGTTGTATTTTGCCTTGGTCAATATATACATCAGGAATACTCGGGTCATAATCCTTCACTAAGCCAATATTAGAACAATTATCTAACGTACTTAGCCTGACAACCGACTCTAGGGTTTGATGAATATTGCCATAAGACTTTTGCGGTAGCTGATTTGGCCCTAAGAGCCTATCTACTAATTCGCGCAATCTATCTGCTTGCTCAATGATAAGCTCAGCGCATTGGTCTCTTTCTTGTTGATCAACTTCATACTGCAATAACTGCGCCGCTCCGCGAATTCCACCTAAAGGATTTTTAATTTCGTGCGCTAAACCACGAATTAAGTTTCGTGCAGCTTGATATTGATGCATTTGGTTTGATGCTTGGTCGTGCTTTATTTCATCATCTGTTTGGCGCCATTCTAATAATATATATAACGTGTCTTTAAATTTAAGCTGTCTTGAGCTGACTGCTACCTTGGCATGGCGAGAATCGCTAAAAACCACGTCAGCTCTATGTTGCTGGCAATCAACGCCATCAATTAATGAATACTGTTCAATACGTTTCAAGTCAATAGAATGGTAATTAAAAAGGCTATCGAAAGGTTGATCTAACAAGCGTTTAGTACCAAGACCAAGTAACTCACTCGTACTGGTATTAGCATAAACAACAGTAAATTTTTTATCGAGCAACATGACCGCTGTTGTTTGGTTTTGCCAGATAGCGTCAAGCAGTTCTGGGCTGAAAATTTCATTATTAATCATAGTTGCACCATTTTAGTGCGCTAATATTTGCAGGCAATTAATATTAATAAAATGCACTGCTGCGCCTCAGTTTTAAACTTAAATTTAGTTCTTGAATGTTATACCAATCTGCTTAATTAAGTGAGCTATTTTGAGGTATGAAAACCGTGTCGATAACAGGGCAAAAAATTCGTTATTTAGTTGTTCTATATCAGAAATTTTTAACACAGTTAGCGTCAAGCTTAAGCCCTCAAATTGATCAAGTATTATTGCGGATTGGTATTAAGCCCTTTCTGCGCATAAAAAACACATAAGGTTGGCTCACGGCAATAATTTGGTTTTTATTATTCAACAGCTTTACTTGCAATGTATGTTCACCGCGTTCAACATCTTTTATAGCAAAGGTTGAATCATGACTAGCAGGGCCATGTGTTTGACCATCAACAAACAGCTGTATTGTTAACCCACTTTCGAACCGTGGTGTTATACGGCTGGTAACATATACCGTGCCTGTATTTTCATGAATTGTTTGATTATGCTCTGGTGACAAAATAGCAATGTTAAACGCTGCTTTTTGGGGTTGAGGTTGGTTATTTAAAATATCAGTATTGGTCGCAGGCATTGTAAGGTGCTGACTTGTAAGCTTTACCTCCGTCGCGCCTTTATGCGGTGTATCTGAGAACACTAACACGCCATTTTTATCTTCCCAAGCGTATATTTTTTTTTCAGCAGCATAGCCATAATTACTTAATCCTAAAGTAATTGTTAGTAATAAAATGTAATTATTCACTCGGCGGTCCTGCGTTTTAGAGTAACTTTACTCTAGTGGAGATTGCTTTGATTTACCATTAAAAAAGCCCGCAGAGCAGCGGGCTTGAGAACACACATATTTTTTACAGCTTAATTAACAGCTGTAGTACATTTCAAACTCAACTGGGTGAGTTGTCATGTTAAGTTTTTCAACTTCTTTAGATTTAAGTGAGATATAAGCATCAATTAAATCATCAGTGAATACACCACCTTGAGTTAAGAATTCACGGTCTGCGCTAAGTGCAGATAGTGCTTCGTCAAGTGATGCTGCAACCGTTGGAATTTCTGCTGCTTCTTCAGCTGGTAAGTCGTATAAATCTTTATCCATAGCATCGCCAGGGTGGATCTTGTTTTTGATACCATCAAGGCCAGCCATAAGCATTGCTGAGAAAGCAAGGTATGGGTTAGCTGTTGGATCTGGGAAGCGTACTTCAATACGACGACCTTTTTCAGATGGAACCACTGGGATACGGATTGATGCAGAACGGTTACGTGCAGAGTATGCAAGCATAACTGGTGCTTCAAAACCTGGTACTAAACGTTTATACGAGTTAGTAGAGGCATTTGCAAAAGCATTGATTGCTTTAGCATGCTTAATGATGCCGCCAATGTAGTAAAGTGCATCTTCAGAAAGACCGCCGTACTTATCACCAGCAAAAAGGTTTACACCATCTTTAGCAAGTGACTGGTGACAATGCATACCAGAACCGTTATCACCAACAACTGGCTTAGGCATAAACGTTGCTGTTTTACCGTATAAGTGAGCCATGTTATGGATAACATATTTCATTTCTTGAATTTCATCCGCTTTTAATACCATTGTATTAAAGCGAGTAGCAATCTCGTTTTGACCTGCTGTTGCAACTTCGTGGTGATGTGCTTCTACTACTTGGCCCATTTCTTCTAGAACTAGACACGTAGCTGAACGCCAATCTTGGAAGTCATCAACAGGAGCAACTGGGAAGTAACCGCCTTTAATACCTGGACGGTGACCTGTGTTGCCATCTGCATATTCTTTATCTGAGTTCCAAGCAGCTTGCTTAGAATCAATTTTGTACATAGAACCAGACATATCTGATTTGTATTTAACGTCGTCAAATACGAAAAACTCTGGCTCAGGGCCAAATAAAACTGTATCTGCAATACCTGTAGAGCGCATGTAATCTTCAGCACGCTTAGCAACAGAACGCGGGTCGCGCTCATAACCTTGAAGCGTTGAAGGTTCAACAACGTCACAACGAACAATTAGTGTTGTTTCTTCTGTGAAAGGGTCTAATTTGATAGAGTCTGCATCTGGTAATAAAACCATGTCTGACTCATTAATGCCTTTCCAACCAGCGATTGAAGAACCATCGAACATTTTACCGTCTTCAAAAAAGTCTTCATCAACTTGGTGATGAGGAATAGATACATGTTGTTCTTTACCTTTAGTGTCAGTAAAGCGTAAATCAATGAACTTAACGTCATTTTCTTTAATAAAATCTAAAACCGATTGTGACATGTGTCCTCCAAGTGTGGGGTTTTGTTATTGCTGCATAATTGCTTTAGCATTTATTAAGCTGATTTTGTGCCATTTTTATAACTGCATGTTTATAAATTAAAAAAAATAAGTTGTTATAAAATTCAGCATAGTGGCGCACTAGTTTGGTGCGTAAAATATCCCTTTTGGTGCAATATTTACACGGTGCAATTTGCTGATAATTTAATCGCTTAAAATTAGCATAAACTAAATGCAAAAGAGTACCAAAAAGATCGGAAAAATAGCCAAAATGGCTGTTTCTCGAAAAAATATCGAAATTTAATTCATATAATTGTCATATATAAAACAGATACTTAGTGAAAGTATTGAGAAAGTTTTAAAATTTGTATTGGATAAACTTTCATCCATGTCATTAATGAGGGATAATATGCGCCCTTTTAAATCCTATGCTTGGACATCTCGTGAAAACGCAGATGAGTGCGTAGATCTTGCAGGATCATTGAGAATTTAATTTCTCTGAGTAAATATATGAGCATCGAAAAGTTAAGAAATATAGCGATTATCGCGCACGTTGACCACGGTAAAACAACACTGGTTGACAAACTACTTGAGCAATCAGGTACATTAGAAACACGCGGCGGTAACGAAGAGCGCGTGATGGACTCAAACGACATTGAGAAAGAACGTGGTATTACCATTTTGGCTAAAAACACAGCCATTTCTTGGAACGACTACCATATCAATATCGTAGATACTCCGGGACACGCCGATTTCGGTGGTGAAGTTGAACGCGTACTTTCGATGGCTGACTCAGTATTATTACTTGTTGATGCTCAAGAAGGTCCAATGCCACAAACGCGTTTCGTTACGCAAAAGGCATTCGCGCAAGGCTTAAAGCCAATCGTAGTTATCAATAAAATTGATAAGCCAGGTTCACGTCCTGATTGGGTTATGGATCAAATCTTTGATTTATTCGACAACCTTGGCGCAACTGACGAACAGTTAGACTTTAAAGTAATCTACGCTTCAGCAATCAACGGCTGGGCAACACTAGATTTAGACGAGCCATCAGAGAACATGGAACCTATGTTCAAGATGATCGTTGAAGAAGTATCACCACCGGATGCAGATCCTGAAGGTGACTTCCAAATGCAAATTTCTCAACTAGATTACAACTCTTATGTTGGTGTAGTTGGTATTGGTCGTATTAAACGTGGTTCTGTTGCTCCTAACCAACAAGTTACTATTATCAGTGCTGATGGCACTACACGTAATGGTAAAATTGGCGCAGTACAAAGCTACCTAGGTCTTGAACGTATCGAAACTGATAGAGCTTACGCTGGTAACATCGTAACTGTAACAGGTATTGGTGAGCTTAAGATTTCTGACACAGTTTGTTTCCCAGGAAACGTTGAAGCATTACCACCACTAAGTGTTGATGAGCCAACTGTAACAATGACATTCTCTGTAAATAACTCACCTTTCTGTGGTAAAGAAGGTAAGTTTGTAACGTCACGTAATATCCGTGAGCGTTTAGACAAAGAATTAGTACACAACGTAGCACTTCGCGTTGAAGATACTGCTAGCCCAGATAGCTTCCGTGTTTCTGGTCGTGGTGAATTACACCTAGGTATCTTAATCGAAAACATGCGTCGTGAAGGTTACGAGCTTTCAGTTTCTCGTCCAGAAGTTATCTTACGTACTGTAGATGGCGTTCTAGAAGAACCGTTTGAAACAGTGACTATTGACTGTCAAGACGAGCATCAAGGTTCTGTTATGGAACAAGTTGGCCTACGTAAAGGTGAACTTACTAACATGACTCCAGATGGCAAAGGCCGTATGCGTTTAGACTTCATGATCCCTAGCCGTGGTTTAATTGGTTTCCAAACTGATTTCATGACGCTTACTTCGGGTTCTGGTCTTATGTACCATACGTTCGATCATTACGGTCCTCACAAAGGTGGCGACATCGGTGTTCGTAAGAACGGCGTAATGATTGCAAACGCAACTGGTAAAGCACTTACTAACGCGTTATTCAACTTACAAGAGCGCGGCCGTTTATTCATCGGTCACGGTGTTGAAGTATACGAAGGTATGGTTATCGGTATTCATAACCGTGATAACGACCTTACAGTTAACGCCCTTAAAGGTAAGCAGTTAACTAACGTACGTGCATCTGGTACTGATGAAGCGCAAACGCTTTCTCCGCACCTTAACTACTCACTTGAGCAAGCGCTTGAGTTCATCGATGATGACGAGCTAGTTGAAGTAACTCCACTAAACATTCGTATTCGTAAGAAACACCTTACAGAAAACGAACGTAAACGTGCGGGTCGTGCACCTAAGTCATAATCTATTAATTTAGAATAATGATTTTAAAAGCCGCTGTATTGCAAAATACAGCGGCTTTTTTGTGGGTGAGATTAATTAAGTAAAAAGGTTAAAGGAGTTTTTTACTAACGAGCTCACCGAGATGCTGTGTGGTATATCTAGGTCGACTTATAAATATGTGTTGTTATTGGGTAATAGTGTTGTTATAAATTATCAAAGATTTTGCTGGCGCAAACACTAAATATTTATCGGTATTCTTGGTGATACACAGTTAGAGTTTTTGATTATTAAACCTCAATTTGGAGTATATTATGGCCTATGAGTTAGGGAAAAGATTAGTAATTGGTGTAGCTTCAAGTGCTATGTTTGATTTGTTAGAATCGGATACTGTTTTCAGAAAGCAGGGTGAGGAAGAGTATAGGAAGTATCAATTAGAAAATCTTGATAACCCGCTTAATAAAGGAGTGTCATTTTCATTTATTAAACGGTTACTTTCTTTAAATAACTTAAGCGAGAATCCTAAAACAGATCCTTTAGTGGAAGTAGTATTACTATCGCGTAATGATCCAGATACCGGATTACGTGTCATGAAATCGATTAAGCACCACGGCTTACCAATATCACGTGCTATTTTTATGCAAGGAAAATCTCCTTATGAATATATTCCAGCATTAAGTATATCCTTATTTTTATCCGGTAACTCTTCTGATATCAAAGAAGCAATAGGTATGGGATACCCTGCGGGTCATGTTCTCGAATCAGCAATTGTAGATGATGACGATGATGATTTAAGAATAGCTTTCGATTTTGATGGTGTTCTAGCTGACGATGAATCTGAAACGGTAATGCATAATACAAATGATGTTAATCAGTTTCATGAACATGAAACTAAGAATGTGCTGCAGCCTCATAATCCAGGACCTTTGAAAGAATTTCTTGTAAAAATATCTGATATTCAAAAATTAGAAGAAAAAAAGAAGAAATCTGATCCTGACTATAAAAATCGCCTGAGAGTTTCAATTGTAACTGCCCGTAATGCTCCATCACATGAGAGAGCTCTTAATACTCTGAAGGAATGGGGTGTAATGGCTAACGATGCATTTTTCCTCGGTGGTGTAGATAAAGGTTTAGTATTAGGAGTACTTAAGCCTCATATCTTTTTTGATGACCAGTCAGGGCATTTAAACTCTACAAGTACAGTTGCCCCTTCAGTTCATATACCTTTTGGTGTTAAAAATTTAAAGTTAGACTAATAGTTTAACTCCATCCAAACGCATTGAATTTGATGTCATATTTAATGCGTTTTAAAACAGCCGATAACGCAAAGCCCCCGTGTTTGTTGGTGGGGTATTTTTTCGTTGGGTTTCGCTGTGCTCAACCCAACCTACTTAATTATTTATTGGTGGGGGTAGCTTACTTTTTAGGAAGTAGGGTGATTTTGCCAAATACGTCGGCATCTATAAAGCCACGATTTCTGTCGCCATTTACTGGTTGTACTTCGTGTGAGCCCATAAAGTGCTCGCGCACGTCGCTGCCATCGTTATCGCAATACGCTAGCATAAAGCCGATTACTTGCTTTTCGCTAAGTGTAATAGGGGTGTTTTTAGCCCCTTCTTTATAATCATTTGGGTAGAGTTTTATTGCTACTTCCCAGGTAATATTAAAAGGCGCGGTGGTGTTGCGCTTCCAGTTACTAACTAGATGGTCGGTATACAAATGGGCTTGTTTATCAGGTCCGTAATCGGCAGCTTGGTTATCAAGGCCAATATGGTACGCCAAAGCGGTGTGATTAAATTGATGATTACCGCCTGATGCATCGCTATCAATAAATACTTCAAGCGCATCGTCATCCCAATATTTATACGTTGGATCGGCGTGTGTATCAATTAAAACGTCATCCACAATATCGGCTTGTAGGTATAAATAGTTTTGATCCCACAATAAACGATAGCGCCCTTTAAAGTCGGCATCGTTTGATGGCAGTGTGCCATCCATTAAATAAGGCATGTCGTGCCAAGTGGCTTTATTCCACGCATCTTCTGATACGCCATCAATAGTAATTGGGGTTGATGTATGCTCAACATCAGTGGCCATTGCTGGCGTGCTTAATAAAAAGCTTAAGGCGAGTGCTAATTTCTTCATTAATCCCTCAATTTTATTGTCGATTTGTCTTAATGTAATAACAATCTTAAAACAGCTAAGTAAATAGTTACAGTGAAATACTTTCGCCTTCGTTTAAAATATACAGCGGTGTTTTAGCATCCATTTTTTTAACCATGTGCAATAAGCGCAGCAAGGCTGAATGACTGCTGTGATCGCCCATTTTCCAACTTGAGTTACCGTACCCCCACGGTATCATTACTCTACAATTAAGCTCTTGTGCTGCGCTTAGTGCATCTTCTGGTGTGGTGTGGACGTAACGGTACCAGTTAGGATCGTCTTTACTGTAGTAAGAAGCGATTGGCATTAAGCAAATATCGATATCGCCGTATTTTTGCTGTATGTCTTTAAAATGTTTTGAGTAGCCAGTATCACCTGCAAAAAATAAAGTGCTACCGTTTTGTTCAAGTAACCAGCCATTCCATAGGTCTTTATCGTGATCTTCGTAAATAAAAGGCACTGAAATACGACTGCTAAAGTGATGTGCAGGTACGCCATGAATTGCTAAATCGTCAATACTCGTTTTTGCATACCAGGCCATTTCGCTAATGTTAAATCCACCTGTTGGGAAGTTATCAGCCATTCCCAGTGGCGTTAAGTAGCGTGGTTTGTTACCTATTTCTGCTATATCTGCTTTATTAAAATGATCATAATGAAGGTGAGAATATATAACGGCATCTAAATTAGTTAGTTCGCTGTTAGTTAGCCAGTCACCGGGCTTACGATAAAACCCTGAGGCAAGTTTAAAGGCTAAATCAACAGGGGAGTCGAACTGCTCTTTTACAGGATCAAACACCACTTGCTGCCCGTTTGGTGTGCTGATCATAAACCCTGCATGGCCAAGCCAGCGAACAGTGTATCCGGTATTTAATTTTGGAGTTACTTGCCCAGCAATATATTGGCAGTTTTCACTTCCTTCTTCACATTGCAAATGAGTGTTGCTTGGATAGCAGTCATTTTCACAACTAATAGGGTACGTTTTTTTGCCTGGGTATAGATTATGGTAGCGCCCTTCGCGCTCACCATCTTTATGTAGTGGTACTACAGTATCAGGCCCTGCGATTCTTTCTATGTGATTAGCAGTTCCGCAAGCGGTTAGTAAGCTAGAGATAGCTAAAAGAGTTAAGGTACTTATTTTCATTGTAGTTTTTTATTTTAATTCTAATTTTATGAAAGTGTACCAAAAACGTTAGATTAATAAGTGGTTAAAAAGTAACAAAAAGTAAAAATAAATAAGCCTGCGAAGTTGCAGGCTTATTTATTTTTGTTCGTTTGTTTGTAATATATTAGTTAGCCTGCGCTATTCATTTGTTCAATAAATTTGTTTGAATCGGCAATCGATTTGTTCATGTCGTTCATTAACACTTGTATGTCGCGTTTAAGGTTAGTGAATTCACCTTTAATAGCCGATACCGCTTGTGCGTTTAAGTTATGCTTTAAATATAAAACATTATCGTGAAGCGACGTTAATACTGGCTCCATTTTACTCTCTGCGCTGCGCATCGAGCGTAATAACTGTTCAAACTGACGCTTAGTCGCGGTTAGCTTTTTGCTGCTTTCACGCTTAAGTGATGCGCTTTTGTATTGCTCTAGCTCATCGCTCCACTCATCAAAAAGTGCTTCTGCTACGTCTTCTACTTTATTGATGTTAGTTGATACTTCGTTTGCGGCTTTTAAGCTCGACTCGTAATCGTCGTTTAATTGATTGTAAGTGTCTTGTAGTTCGCCACCATTAAAATCGATTAGAGTAGTTAAGCGCTCTAGTGCGGATTTAAATTCTTCTTGAGACTCTTGCTGCGAGTCTTTGGTTTCTTCTACGCGGTCGATAAGGATGTCGCGTTTGTGAATACCTACTTTTTCCATTGCAGAGTAATAAGCTGTTTGGCAACCTGACAAAGTAAGTGTTAGTACAAGCATTGAAACACTAAGTAATGTTTGTTTTTTCATCTGAATTCCTGTTTACGCGTGTTAGTGCTGTAAATTATGGCGCTGATTGTTATTATAATCAAAACCACATAAGCACAAGTCAATTGTATGAATGATAAGCTCTCCAATTACAAACAGCAAGTTAAGACCTTTATACGCCAGCAGCCAAGTTGGTGGATGCAGTATTTTAATCGCTGTATAGATGATCAAATAACGGTTAATGCCGGCTATTTAGCCTATGTTACGTTACTTTCTTTGATACCGCTTATTGCAGTGGGTGTTGCTATATTTTCGGCTTTTCCAGGTTTTGAATCCACTCGTATGGAGATTGAGAGCTTTTTGTTTACTAACTTTGTGCCTACTTCTACCGATGTTATTAGAGAGCACATTAGCTCTTTTGCCGGTAACGCAAACCAAATGACCGCAGTAGGTATTGGTTTTTTAGCTGCAATTGCATTGTTGCTAATACGTAATGTGGATGCCACGCTAAACCGCATTTGGCGAATAAAGAAAAAGCGCCCGATGATGATTTCCTTTGCAGTATATTGGATGGTTTTGAGCTTAGGGCCTATGTTACTTGGTGCCAGCATTGGTGTTACCTCTTATATTGTATCTTTGGTATCGTTTGCTGATCAGGGTATTCCTGGGTTTAGCGGGTTTTTGTTAAAGCTATTGCCGTATGGTATTTCGATGGTGGGCTTTATTATGCTCTACACCTTAGTGCCTAATACGCGCGTATCGTTTAAAGCGGCGATACCGGGAGCATTATTTGCGGCACTTTTGTTTGAGCTAACTAAAAAAGGGTTTGCACTTTATATTAGCCATTTTCCTTCGTACGAAGTGATTTACGGCGCAGTGGCAACGATTCCTATTTTGTTTGTTTGGGTGTATTTATCGTGGGTTGTTGTTTTGCTTGGCGCTGAATTTACAGCATGTATTAGCCCAGATGAAATACCAGAAACACCAGAACTTGAGTTTGAAGATGACAAGCCAACAGTAAAGGACACAGTTTAAATGCAAGGGTTAATACAGCGCGTAAAGCATGCCAAGGTAGAAATTAATAATCAAGTTGTAGGCGAAATTAGCCAAGGTATATTGTTGTTGCTGGGTGTTGAAAAACACGACGATAAACAAACGGCCGATAAGCTTTTACACAAAGTAAGTAACTATCGTATTTTTACTGACGAAAAGGACAAAATGAACTTAAGCCTCAAAGATATTAAAGGTGAGTTGCTGGTGGTTTCGCAATTTACCTTAGCGGCTGATACTAAAAAGGGTATGCGCCCTAGTTTTTCATCTGCGGCAACGCCAAGCCAAGCTAATGAGCTTTACGAGTACTTTGTTGCTCAAGCTAAAGAGTTGGGGCTTACAATAGCCACCGGTGAGTTTGGTGCCGATATGCAAGTAAGCTTGTGTAACGATGGACCCGTTACGTTTAACTTATCTGTTTAAGTTTTTTGGTTACCACGACAATATGATTCACGTAGCCCGTAATTTTTTGCGGGCTGACTGTACAGCCAAACACATCGAGTAATAGCTGCTTAAGTTGCTTTAATTGCGACTCATGTTGCGATAAAAAATTAATAAATAGCACACCGTTGTTATTTAAGGCCAAGTAGATTTTTTTATAAAATGCCTCTTCAAATAAAAATCGAGGTGCGTCTATTTGGCTAAATAAATCTAAGATAATCCAGTCAATATTTTGCGCACTTTTTAAAACCTGTTGTGCATCGGCGCAAAGCAGTTGCTCATTTTTATTTGACGAAAAAAACTGGGTATAGCAATCAATAATATCGGCGTTTTTTTCAACGGATGTTATGTGTGCTTTGGGGTATTTGTGTTGTAAATAATTACGAATAGCACCGCCGCCAAGGCCAAGTTCTAGCACCTTTTTTGGCGCGCTAAGAGCTTGCCATTGCTTACCTAAGCACAATAAATGTGGAAAAAGTAATAAACTCGGGTCATTTAAATCAATAACAGATTGGAGTGTGTCGTTAATGAGTAACCAGCGCAACTGCTCATGACCACGTATCTGAATGTGATCCCCACTGCATTTATGCCAATAGATTAACTGACCAATGCTGTGGCTATTCTCAATAAACTGATCGCTTAGCAAGCCCGTCAGCGAATTTATATAATTGATTTTTTCTATCATATTCTCAGCATAAACTAGCACCGTTAAATGGCAATGCCTTGTGTTATTAATTTTTAGATATTTTATGGCCATCACCAAAGTCGTATTTGCAGTTTTTTAAAGATGGAGTATGGTATTTACAATAAAAATACCAAGCGATTTAATTATTTGAGCTTTCTAGCTTGTAGATAATCAATATGATTAGTATAGCGCCGTAGCCTTTTTGATTTTTATTTACGGCTTATATAACAACAGGAGTATGTATGTTTCAGGTAAGCACCCCACAAAGTAGCGAAGATTGGCAAGCGTATTACCAATTGCGCTGGCAGGTATTACGCGCGCCTTGGGGCGAGCCGCGTGGCTCTGAGCAAGATGATATGGAACAAGACTCTGAACACCGCTTTATAAAAAATAAAGAAGGTGAAGTGCTAGGTGTAGCACGTTTGCACTTTAACAATCATGAGCAAGCACAAGTGCGCTATATGGCGGTTGCAGAGGGTAATCGTAACCAGCATATTGGTAGTCGCTTACTGCACGAGCTTGAAAAAATTGCATGGGTTCAAAACGCAGGCGAGCTTGTATTGTTTGCACGCGAACGAGCGCTTGAGTTTTATAAACGCCACGGTTACGAATTAAAAGAAAAAGCGCACTTAGCGTATGGCGATGTACAGCATTTTAAAATGGTAAAGCAAAAGCCGTGTGAGCCAGGTTGGTTTCGTCACCCTAATTGGACGCAGGTACTACAAAATACGTGGCGGGAGTCTATTCCAATTAGTGACGCGATGGGCATTAAGGTAGAAAGCTATACCGATTGGCAATTTACAACCAGCGCCGACCTAGACGCTAACTTAAACCTACATAACACTATGTTTGCAGGTTCTATTTATAGCTTGGCTACGCTAACAGGTTGGGGCGCTACGTACTTAGCACTTAAAGAAGCTGGGCTTGAAGGTAATATTGTATTAGCCGATGCTAACATTAAGTACTTAAAGCCGCTTACTACCGACCCACGAGGGTGTGTAGATTTGCAAGCCTGCAAAGGTAAGTTGAGCGATTTAGAAACCGAAGGTAAAGCAAGCTATGTTGTGCCTGTTACTATTTATGATGGTGATAATATAGTTGCGGAGTTTGAAGGGCAGTTTGTAGTAAAAAAATAACTGTTTAGTTGTTCAAAACACTAAAAAGCCAAGCAATGCTTGGCTTTTTAATGCGTAAAACTTAGGGAAGTATTACAGCAGATCGGTTAATAATATACCTACACCAATACGTTCTATATCGGCATTATAGTCAATTAAGCTTTCGCCATAACCATTGAAGTATTGTGCATAACCACGAACTCGGCCCCATAATGGAAATGACCAGTCAAGCTGAATAGCACCACGATTGTCTGAATTTAAGTTATTACGCGACATAAAGCTAAATTCATGATCGTTAAGACGGTATGCACCGCTAAATTCAAAATAGCCCATGTATTTGTATATGTCTGGATTATCGTCGCCTTTAGCTTCTAAAACGTTGTCTTTTTCGTCCTCGGCTATGCGATACCAAGGTTTAAAACTAAAAACAAACCCTTCATTTTCCCAAATGAAATCAGCGTAAATACGGTTCCATGAGCGTGAGTTGGGCTGGCTACGACCATTTGACTGATGTGAAATACCTAAAACAATTGCCATTTCATCGCCCCAAAGTACATTTTCTGGATCGAGGTAGTTTATCCAAAAAACTTCAGGTTCGTAGTTCGTTTCACGAAATGGTGAGGAGATTTCTGAATTATATATTTGCCAATATGATTGCAGCGTAAAACCAAAAAATAATGCTTGGTCTTCATCTGAAAAATCATCGTACAAAGGTACTTTAATAGAAAGCTGGTACTTTGCCTCTAAGTTATCGAGCGGTTCACCATCATTATCATCAGTTAATTCGTCGAAGCCATCGAAAGGGCGATCATTGGGATGGGATACGTACGAAAGTGGTAAAATATAATTACGTTTATGTGGCGTAATAACATTACGATTTTTTTTACCCACTTCT
Organism: Pseudoalteromonas sp. S3431; assembly: GCF_000690035.1. Lineage (NCBI taxonomy): Bacteria > Pseudomonadati > Pseudomonadota > Gammaproteobacteria > Alteromonadales > Pseudoalteromonadaceae > Pseudoalteromonas > Pseudoalteromonas sp. S3431. The sequence goes on along the minus strand of NZ_JJNY01000041.1, from coordinate 97,857 downwards.
TCACGTGCTTGGCGTTTATCAAGCGCGGTAAGTTGTTTGTTTTCTTCAAGAGCCGAACATTTTTTACGAAGATCGTCTAGAGTTTGTTTACCGTCTCCACCAATAACTTCGTTTAAAATACACTGTTTTACAAGGTTTATTTCGTTGTCTTGCTCGTTTGTAGCAACCTCTTCTTGTGCTAAGGTAGTTGTACTTATTAAGGCAGAAAGTGTGATCCAGTGGCGCCAGCTCATTGTAGTTCCTTTGTGAGTTTAAGTTATTGTATGCGTTAATTTAATTATAACGTCTTTTTACATATGTAACGGTGAACTTTTACTGAATTTTTTCTTATACTTCGTATTATACGTATTTGAGATAAACACAGATCAAAAGAAAAGCGGCCTGGGCCGCTTTCTAATGCAAATTAACTACTTTAGTTAATTTATACCAATTTTATTAAAAACATGATCATTCTAGCGTATTAAATAACTCACTAACTACGTTAAAAATTATTTATATAGAACAACTATGTACCATAATTTTAGCCTTGTTATTAAGCTATTTCCTTATCGCTATAATAGATCACTAATTTAATGCAATTGGTATTACTCTCACGCAATGAGAAGGGTGAGCTAAAGCTCGAATATGTTAGTAAAAAACTTATAAAGTTCGGTACCTTGGTTAACACTCGCTGAGGCAAAGTGCAAAATAGCAATTGCATCGCAATCAAGAGTGAGTGTTTGCAGTGGCTGCTCGCTTAAGTAGCGCTCCATGCGTAAAATATGTGCAATAGGCTCACCGGCTTTAATGTGCCCGCCAAGTGGGGCTATGTATTCAACCATACCGCCAATAGGGGCGTAATAAGCAAAGTAGTCATCTAAATTACATGCATAGCGAGTGATGTTAGCTGGCGTATGCGGTGCGTTTTGTAATACGCCTTTGTGATTTAAGTAACTTAAAATGCTGTTTGCATCGTTTAGTGCTTCTTTTAAGTCTATTTTTTCTTGGCTGCCTAGCTCTACCGTAAATGCTTCTACAGGTATTGATAATTCACGACCTTGCTCGCTAAGTGCATCACTTAAATGCCACCATGGGCAAAAGTTAGCTTCATCCATAGCGCCGTCAAAATCACTGGGGATAAGCAGTACATGTTCAATATTAAAGTAACGTGCGCTGTCGGTTGCATAGGTTGGGCAGTACAAATGCTTGCTGGAAATAGGACCAGTGTGTAAATCGAGTACTATATCAGCCTGATGAGCGAGTTTTTGTAAGTTAAGCGCAATGCGTTTACCCGTATTGAGTAAATAAGCAGGGCCGTTAAGTTTGCTGTCTACTTCGTCAATAAGCGCCTGTTTGAAGTTACTTTTTAATGTAGCGTTGTCATACTGAGTATGATTTTGCGCAAACTGTGTCACTAAATTTTTATTGTAATGATACATGCGATTCCAATTAGTGCCCGTAATCGGATCGAACCTGCCAAGGGTAAACTCGCCAGATTTTTGATTACAACCAATCGGATTTGCATAAGGTACAAGGGTAATATCGCCATTAAGATTAAGGTGTTTTAATTGCTCAAGCAGCTGAAAAATAACTGCGTTACCTTGCACTTCAGCGCCATGCATATTGGCCTGAATGTAAACACTAGGCCCTGTACCATCGCCTTTTAAACGATACACAGGAATTGTAAGCGGTAAGCCGTTTGCAACTTCCCCTACTACAATGTTCTCTTGGCTAATGTGTGTTGTATTACTCATACTTATTACCTTAAATAATAGCTGGCATTTTCGGCTTGGCGAACACAGGTAAGTGTACCGTTTTGCAATGTGTACTCGGCGGCTAGCTCATGGCATAAAAAATACGGCATACTTTCGGTAAAGCCGTAAGCACCGCATTGGCTAAACACTAGCCAGTCGTGCTCATTTAAATCGCTTGGCAGGTTATGTTCACCTAGGCAATCAAGCGCTGTACAAAGCGGGCCGTATAAAGTGACCGCTTGAGTTTTAGCACTGGATTCACGCAGTAATGCAGCAGGAAAATCTTGACTGGTAACAGCAGGGCGTAATAAGTGATTAATACCGCCGCTTAAAATTACTTGTTCTTGATTATAGTTTTGTTTGCGCTCTACTACTGGGTTTGCGTAATGACCGCATTCGCCAACGGCATAGCGACCAAGTTCCATCCATAGCTCTTCTACACCCGCATCATTTTTAATTTTAGCGAGCGCAGCAATTAAGTCATCCCAATCAAGCGTTGCTTCATTTTGTGTATAAGGAATTCCTAAGCCGCCGCCTAAATCGAGAATTTTAAGGCTAATATTTAAATCGCTGGCAAGTTGACTAAGTGGTGCAATCATTTGTGACCACAAGTCGCTTAGCTTTTGCGTGCTAAGCATGTTGCCCCACTGAAAAATATGCAGGCCGTCAAACTTAAGTGCAGGGTAGTCAGCTACATTGAGTGCTTGCCACTCATCACAACCCATACCAAACGGCGTAAGGCTATCGCCGCCCAGAGGGTTTTTTTCACCTTCAGGCCAACGTAATTGCACACGCAGTAATACTTGTAACTGCGTGTTTTGTAATTGTGCTTGTTGGTTTAACCAACGTACTTGATTGAGGCTTTCTGCTACAAATATACGCACGCCGCGCTCAATAAAGTGTTTTATTTGTTTAGGGCTTTTTGCAGGCCCTGTGTTGAGCACGCGCTGTGAGCTAATACCTTGTGCGAGTACTTGCTCAAGCTCACCTTTACTTGCTACGTCAAAATTAAAGCCAGCGTTGTCTAAGCTTTGAATAATTTTAGACAGTGGATTTGCTTTTACCGCGTACCATAGTTTTACATCGGTTTGCGCCACTAAACGCGCAAGATGCGTGTTTAGTTGATCTAGGTCGTAAACAAAAAAAGGTGTATCAAGTTGTTGTGTAATAGTATTTACAGCGGTTTTGATAGGCGTGCTCAAAAAGCTCATTATCGTAAAACCTCTTCAAGCAATAACGATGCATCGCTTTTCTCGTCGCGGTATTTAACAATTAATGCACACGACATGCTTAAGCCTTGCTCGCGCGCCCATTCGTTTGACGCAGGGCGAGAGCCTGGTATTACAATCGCGTACTCTGGGATTGGCTCGCCTTTATCTAGTTGGCGCTCGTTTACGCAGTCGTATACCGGAATAGTTGCTGATAAACGCACGCCAGGGGCAAGTACTGCACCTTTTTTAATAACTACACCTTCAACAATAATACAGCCAGCGCCAATAAATGCGTCATCTTCAACCACTACTGGGCTTGCACCAATTGGCTCAAGTACACCACCAAGCTGAACTGCAGCACTTAAATGTACGTTTTTACCTACTTGTGCACACGAGCCAACTAATGCGTGGCTATCTACCATTGTGCCTTCGTCGATATATGCACCAATGTTTACATACGCTGGTGGCATAATAATCGTGCCTTTAGCCACATAAGCACCACGGCGAACACTTGAGCCACCTGGTACCATACGAACGCCATCTTCAGTGCTAAACTCTTGCGGAGCTAAGTTATGTTTATCAACAAAACCACCTGCAAACTCAGTATTAGTGCCATTTTTAAAGGCTTCTAAAATACCTTTTTTTACTTCTATGTTAGCTTGCCATTGGCCGCTTTCGTTTTGTGATGCTGCGCGTACAGCGCCCGATTCTAAATTATTTAATAGTTCTAACCAGCTCATTATAAAAACCTGTATTTAATGCCAAGATAAAATGGTGTTGTTTGCAGTTGTGATGCAATCGGTTTGAGTTAACTCAAGATGTGTTAAAGGTGGACGAAGTTGCGGGCTGCTTAAGCGGCCTTGCAAATGCATCAGTACCTTTACGGGAATAGGGTTTGCGACAGCAAATAGGCTATTAATAGCGCTTGACCACTGGGCAAATAAATTAGGGTGTTGACCACTTAAACTGCGTTTAACAAACTCGTGAGTTTGTGCGGGCCATGCATTTGCAGCTACCGACACTAATCCTTTTGCACCTGCTTGTGCAAAGTAAGGCATCAGCGCATCGTCGCCACTAAAAATAGCTAAATTAGGGGCGGCTTGGCGGTAAGCTTCAAACTGAGCAATACTGCCGCTCGCTTCTTTTAACGCCCATAAATTTTTATTGTTTTGTAAGTTTTGAATTGTTGCCGCTGGGATGCTAACAGCACTTCGTCCCGGTACGTTATAAAGCATACACGGGTGAGCGCTTGCATTAAGTAGGCTTTCAAACCAATGAGTTTGACCTATAGCGCCGGGCTTTGCATAAAGCGGTGAGCCAAGTAAAAAGCTATGAATTGGCAATGTATTACAGTAGTTAACCCACTCAATTTGTTGCTTTAAGTTACTACCGCCCACAGCAACCATGAGTGGTACTGTTGGTTTTAGCTGGCATACGTGTTCTACAATGGCTTGTTGCTCTTTTTGCGTGAGTGCTAAACCTTCGCCCGTACTGCCAAGTAGTAAAATACCGTTATGTGCCGCTTCTTGCTCGCTAACCAGTTTAGTTAACGTGTTGTAGTCAACATCGCCGTGTTGATCAAATGGCGTTACGAGCGCGGTCCACAATGAGTAGTCATTTAAATTGAAGTTGTTGATCATCTCTCACGAACTTATAATTTGTACCAATTTTATTAAAAACGTGATCATTTTATCGATAACTAATTTAATGCAATTGGTATTATTCGAAGAGTTAAAAAGCTTTATGGAAGGAGCCGCATTAACGTCGTTCGAACTAATAATTCGAAGAGCGAATGGGCTTAAAATAATAGGGCGCACGGCCTTAATATTTAAGACCAGAAGCTCTCCACCAAACTAATAAGCTGCTTGTTATAAGCAGCTATTGGTGACAGTCGCTAGGGTTCAACCTAGTCGCCCGAAATAAACACCTCGCAAAAGTGATTACTTCTCGGCGTTAATTCCCCTCACGTATGCTCACTGGAGTTTGCGCTCCTAACATACGCTACCTGAATAACGCACCTCTTCTAGCCCTTTGCACCTGTTTGTAGAGTAAAACTTACAAACCTGAGCAATTTAAATAGGGTAATTGCAGCGATTAAAGCATTTTAGCCGTCTGGGTGTCAAGCGACTAAATGCATATTCATTCATCCATAATGGGAGTGGTTACGTATTGGGTGCTTTTCTCGTACACTAGCAATATAAGTAGTGAGGTATTTAATTAGTATGGAAAAATTTAGCGATATTTATAAGCGAGCGGTAGAGCGAAAAGGCTCCGAAAAAATGCTGAAGTTATTACTTGCAAAACCGTTATCTAAAAAACAACTAAGCACGTTAAGTGACGACGATTGGCTTGAAGAATTTACTCGAAAAGTATTTCAAAGCGGTTTTTATTGGTCAGTCATTAATAATAAGTGGCCGGGCTTTAGAGAGGTTTTTTGGGATTTTAGCGTTGATAAGTTATTAATGATGCCACCCGATATGCTGGAACAAAAAGCTACGGATGAGCGTATTGTTCGTAACTATAAAAAAGTAAAAACAATTACCGAAAATGCTTACATGATCCACGAGATAGCAGGAGAACATGGCAGTTTTAGCCAGTTTATCGCTAATTGGCCAACAGACGATATTATTGGTTTATGGGCGTATTTAAAAAAGCATGGTTCGCGTTTAGGCGGAAATACTGGCCCTTATGCATTGCGAGCACTTGGTAAAGATACTTTTTTATTATCACGCGATGTAGAGAATTATTTGCGTGCGCATAAAATTATAGACGGCGGCTTACAAACTAAAAAGTCACTGAATGCAGCCCAAGCCTTTTTTAATGAAATGCAAAAGCAAAGTGGCTTAAGTATGCAAGAGTTGAGCTTAATTGTTGCTTATGGCGTAGGTGACAACCGTGTTGGTATAAGTCAGCAACAATAGGAATTACCATGAAATTAGTGCCAAGATACACAGACATCGCGGAAAACTTCGCGATTGAAGATTTCCCTGCAAGTGTCGCCTCTCCTCAGTTATTGCTGTGGAACGAGAGCTTAGCAAAAGAGTTTAATATTAACGTTGCGGCTGATTTGCGTGCCAGCACTTTTAGCGGCAACGAAAAACAGGCAATTCCTGCAGTAGCACTTGGTTACTCTGGGCACCAATTTGGACATTTTTCACCACGGTTAGGCGATGGGCGAGCACATTTACTGGGCGCTATTAATGATGATAAAAACCAGTTGTGGGATATTCAATTAAAAGGCTCTGGTGCTACTCCTTACTCAAGAGGGGGAGATGGGCGTTGTGCACTTGGTCCTGCTATTCGTGAATACGTAATGAGCGAGGCAATGCATGCGCTGGGAGTTAAAACTACACGCTGCTTAGCGGTTGTTGGCAGTGGCGAAACGGTTTACCGTAATCCGCCACAAGCAGGGGCTATCGTTACTCGCGTAGCAACGAGCCATATTCGTGTTGGTTCATTTCAATATTTAGCGACGCAAGGCGATGTTGAAGGGCTTAAAAATTTAGCCGATTTAGCTATAGAGCGACACTACCCAGAAATAACCGATACAGGTTCGCAGCGCTATTTAGCCTTTTTAGGCGCAGTGATTAAAAACCAAGTTAAGCTAATTGTGAGCTGGATGCGTGTTGGTTTTATTCACGGAGTAATGAATACAGATAATACGCTAGTAAGCGGAGAAACCATTGATTACGGCCCATGTGCCATGATGAACAGTTTTGATTTTGATACTGTATTTAGTTCTATTGACAAACAAGGCCGCTATGCATTTGGTAACCAGCCGAATATGGCTAACTGGAACTGTGCCCGTTTAGCTGAAAGTCTTATACCACTAATTCATGACGATGATGAGCAAGCTGTTTCGCTAATGACGCCACATATAAATAGCTTTGCTGAACAGTTTAATATTGAATTTACGGCTATGTGGGCAAAAAAGTTGGGCTTAGTCGGTATTGATGAAAACGATACAAAGTTAGCTGCAGAATTGTTAACATTATTAAAAGTTCATGAACTCGATTACACCAATACCTTTGATGCATTAACCGAGTCGTTAAAACAGGAAGCGCTTATTCCTGAAGCATTAGCGCAATGGGCATATAAATGGCAAAGCCGGGTTGATGGAAATAGTTATACAGTAATGCGAAAAGCGAACCCTCGAGTAATACCACGCAATCACATCATTGAATCAATTATTACTGACTACAGCGAAATGGGGTCAAGTGCGCTATTAAGTGATTTTTTAAAAGTACTGAGCAATCCTTATAATGAAGTGAATAAGCTTGTCGATTTTCAGACGCCTCCTAAAAGTGATCATGGGTATCGTACTTTTTGCGGTACTTAACTATTAATTTTAGATGTAAGTTTATAAATATTCATTTTTCATTTTTAGAAGTGTTCATTGATTGAGCAAAATAAATTCTAGTGTTATCATCCATTTTATAAGGATAAGTAAGTTTTGCTGTGTATAAAAGTGCATTTAACTGAATTGTTCCTGTTTTTGTCACAGGCTATCGATTTATAAAAAAACCACAACTATAAATTATTTGCAGAGTAGGTAATATTTTTGATTTCACCTACAATGGGTGGTTGGATGTCGTTATAGATAATTAAAAAAATTTATAAACTTTATTATTCGTTAAGTATTGATTAACAAAGGTTCGGTTAGTCTGTATAAAACAGATTGAGCTAGTATTGATTAGCTACAATTTTTAATTGTTAAAATGGGAAGAAAACAATGAAATTAAAATCACTTACAATCGCAATTGCGTTAGCTGCAACTAGCGTATCTACATTTGCTGCAGATAAAGAAGAAGGTTTCTACATTGGCGCATTTGGTGACTACTATGACGCATCTTGGAAAAACATGCGTGCTCAAGCTGGTCTTGATGTAAATGAATCAACTGGTTGGGGTGTTGAAGCTGGTTACCGTTTCAGTGATTACTGGAGCGCACGCCTAGAATATGCAGACATGGATTTCAATGCTTTTGATAAAGTTGCTGGCAACCGCAACAGTATTGATGGCGAGCGTTACGGTATTGATGCTCTTTATCATTTAAATGGCGGTCCTTTCTACGGTCTTTTCGGTATTAAAGAAATGGACGTAGTAGATGACAACACATTCTTAAATGCAGGTGTTGGTTACCAACATTTCATTACAGATGGTTTATTTGTAAATGCTGAAACAGCTGTATACCAAGGTCTTGACCGTGGTTACACAGATGTAGGCGCTAAAATTGGTATTAACTACTTATTTGGCCAAAACTCAGCACCAGTTGAGCCAGTAAAACCAGCTCCAGAAGTAGTTGAAGTTGCAGTTGCTCCTTTAGACAGCGACAATGATAATATTTTAGATGCTGACGATAGATGTCCAAACACGCCAATGACTGACGCAGTTGATGGCACTGGTTGTACTTTATATGAAGATAAAGAAGTAACTGTAAGCTTATTAGTGACTTTCCCTAATAATACATCAGCAGTATCTACTCAGTACTTAAATGATATCGAAAAAGTATCTGAGTTCTTAAAAGAGTACCCAGGTACAACAGTGCTTTTAGAAGGTCACACTTCAGCTGTAGGTAAAGCAACTTACAATAAATGGTTATCTAAAAAGCGTGCTGATGCTGTAGCTAAGCAACTTGTTGCTGATGGTATTGCTCAAGATCGCATTACTACAGTTGGTTTAGGTGAAGAGCGTCTTAAAAATGATGCAAACACTAAAGCTGCAAACGCAGAAAACCGTCGTGTAGAAGCGCATATCAAAACTATCAAAAACGTTAAAGTTTTACGTTAATTAAATAGTTTGTAATAGAAACCCAGCCAAGAGCTGGGTTTTTTTATGTCTGTAATAAATTAATATTGGTTAATGGTAATGATTATTACTTAACAAGTATTCATGGGAATAGTTTTTACTACAACCACTATTCATAGTATTTATAATCGGTATAATCAGTTGCGTAACTGGATGGATTTTCATCTATCCATAAAAGCTTTATAATTACGCGTTAGAATACTATAAGTATTGGGTAACTTATTTGCGCTTGAAGCGCTACCGGATACTTTCACGTCACCAAGAGGGCAATATTGTGCTACAAGAATATCGTAAACACGTAGAAGAACGTGCCGCGTTAGGTATCGTACCAGCGCCATTAGATGCTCAGCAAACTGCTGATCTTATTGAATTAATCAAAACTCCACCTGCAGGTGAAGAAGAATTCATTTTAGATTTGTTTATTCAGCGTATACCAGCGGGTGTTGATGATGCTGCTTATATTAAAGCGGGATTTTTAGCAGCTATAGCTAAAGGTGAAACTAATTCTCCACTTGTTTCTAAAGAAAAAGCGGCAGAATTATTAGGTACAATGTTGGGCGGTTACAATATCGCACCAATGATTGACCTACTTGATGACGAAACACTTGCACCAATCGTAGTTAAAGGCCTTTCAAATACATTACTTATGTTTGATGCGTTCTACGATGTTGAAGAAAAAGCAAAAGCGGGTAACACATTCGCTAAGCAAATTATTGAGTCTTGGGCAAATGCGCAATGGTTTACTAATAAGCCAGCTGTTGCTGAAAAGATCTCAGTTACTGTATTTAAAGTAACTGGCGAAACAAATACGGATGACTTGTCACCTGCACCAGATGCATGGTCTCGTCCAGATATCCCACTACATGCTTTAGCAATGCTAAAAATTGAACGTGATGGAATTACACCAGACAAGCCAGGCGAAGTAGGTCCAATCTCTCAGCTTGAAGAATTAAAAACTAAAGGCCTACCACTTGCATATGTAGGTGATGTTGTTGGTACTGGTTCTTCTCGTAAGTCTGCAACTAACTCTGTACTTTGGTTTATGGGCGATGATATCCCGTTCGTACCAAACAAGCGTGTTGGCGGTGTATGTCTAGGTAATAAAATTGCGCCAATCTTTTTCAATACAATGGAAGATTCAGGCGCATTACCAATCGAGTTAAATGTTGATGAGCTTAACATGGGCGAGCAAATCGACATTTACCCGTACGAAGGTGTTGTTAAGCAACATGGTACTGATAAAGTGATTTCTACTTTTGAGCTTAAATCTGATGTGATTTTAGATGAAGTTCGTGCTGGTGGTCGTATTCCACTAATTATCGGTCGTGGTTTAACTGATAAAGCACGTACATCACTTGGTCTAGCTCCAACTGACGTATTTAAAGTACCAACAGCAACAGAAGTATCTGACAAAGGCTTCACACTAGCGCAAAAAATGGTTGGTAAAGCATGTAACGTTGCAGGTATTCGCCCAGGTCAATACTGTGAGCCTAAAATGACAACTGTTGGTTCGCAAGATACAACAGGTCCTATGACACGTGATGAACTTAAAGATCTAGCTTGTTTAGGTTTTTCTGCAGATTTAACCATGCAGTCTTTCTGTCATACATCAGCTTATCCTAAACCTATTGATGTAAACACTCACCATACGCTTCCTGATTTCATCATGAACCGTGGCGGTGTTTCACTTCGCCCAGGTGATGGTGTAATTCACTCATGGTTAAACCGTATGTTACTACCAGATACTGTAGGTACTGGTGGTGATTCACATACTCGTTTCCCATTAGGTATTTCATTCCCAGCAGGTTCGGGTGCAGTTGCATTCGCAGCAGCAACGGGTGTTATGCCACTTGATATGCCAGAATCTATTTTGGTTCGTTTTAAAGGCGAAATGCAACCAGGTATCACTTTACGTGACCTTGTACATGCAATTCCTTACTACGGTATCAAAGCGGGTTTATTAACAGTTGAGAAAAAAGGTAAAATTAACGAATTCTCTGGTCGTGTACTAGAAATTGAAGGCGTTGAACACCTTACTGTTGAGCAAGCATTTGAATTATCAGATGCATCTGCAGAGCGTTCAGCTGCAGGTTGTGCGGTTAAACTTTCTAAAGAATCTATCGCAGAATACCTAGAGTCAAACATTGTTATGCTTAAATGGATGATCTCTGAAGGTTACGGCGATGTACGTACTATTGAGCGTCGTATTACTGCAATGCAAGATTGGTTAGCTAACCCAGAACTAATGGAAGCTGATGCTGATGCAGAGTACAAGCATGTACTTGAAATTGATTTAGCTGAGATTAAAGAACCCGTTCTTTGTGCTCCAAATGACCCAGATGATGCGCGCTTACTATCTGACGTTACTGGCGAGAAAATCGACGAAGTGTTCATCGGTTCTTGTATGACTAACATCGGTCATTTCCGCGCAGCGGGTAAATTACTAGATGGCTTTAAAGGTCAGTTACCAACTCAACTTTGGGTTGCTCCACCAACTAAGATGGATAAAGACCAGCTTACTGAAGAGGGTTACTACGGTATCTTTGGACGTGTTGGTGCACGTATCGAAACACCAGGTTGTTCACTTTGTATGGGTAACCAAGCACGCGTTGCAGACAAAGCAACGGTTGTGTCTACCTCTACACGTAACTTCCCTAACCGTTTAGGTAATGGTGCAAACGTATTCTTAGCATCAGCAGAACTTGCTGCTGTAGCGGCTATCTTAGGTAAATTACCTACTCCAGCTGAGTACCAAGAGTACGCAGCGAAGATCAATGCAACGGCTGCAGATACTTACCGTTACTTGAACTTCCACCGTATGCCTGCTTACACTAAAAAAGCAGACAAGGTTATTATTCAACAAGCTGTATAATTTTTAAAGTTTGTTTAAAAACCCGCTTTGGCGGGTTTTTTATTGACTAAAATAAATATTAGATAGTTCATGCTTCTTTTTTTATATTTTTGTATTAACTCTGGCCTTAAGTTGTTTTTAAGTTGAGTAATAAAGCAAAAAATCCTCTCAATATGCATTAAAATCCTCACCAATATTCTCATTATTTTAGGCGAGATTTTATGACAGCATTAAACAACCAGAATTTACTGCAACTACGTTTTATTAACCAAGTAAATATTGATTTGGTTAAGCCTTCTTTTGATAACCTGCCTGCAAATCCATATGCAGATGGTGCTTTTCGTAAACGTCGTTATTCAGTAGTTAAAATGCTAAATGGTGAAATAAAGTTACAAAAAACCAAAGCATTTGTTCAAGACGATTCAATTAATACTTTTCAGGGTAATGTAGAGCGTACTTACGAAAACCTAGAGCAAAGTTTACTTGAATCAGAGGGTATGAAAAATATCGTCAATGAGTTTCGCCAACTTACCGGTATTGATGAGCAGCGCGATATTGAAATTCATCAGTTCCGCATGCTTGCCATTGATAGCGATACACCTGCAGCGCCAGAAGGCGTTCATCAAGATGGTTTTGACCATGTATGTATATGCGGCGTATCTCACGAGAACTTAGAAGGTGGCGAACTGCTTGTATACGAAAACAAGCAAGCTGAGCCTTGTTTTAAAATGGAAATAAAAGACGGCATGTTTGCATTAATAAACGACCGTCAAGTGTGGCACAACGCAACACCTATGAACAAAATTGATGCTAGCAAACCAGGTTACCTGGATTGTTTTGTATTAACGTCTTAAGGAATAAGCATGAACATAACGCAATTACGTGAGCAATTTCCAGCATTAATGCAAAACGTTGATGGTAAATCGCCAATATTTTTAGACGGACCAGGCGGCTCGCAAGTACCAACATCGGTGCTTACTGCGATGACTGCTTATTTAGGTCATTATAATTCGAACTTAGGTGGCGCGTTTTTTTCAAGTGATAAAACGGTTGAGTTGATGGCGAATGCGCGCCAAGCCGCCGCTGACTTACTTAATGCACCTAGCTCACAACAAATTGTGTTTGGTCCAAACATGACCAGCCTCACATTTAGCTTTAGCCGTGCAATTTCGCGTGATTGGCAGGCTGGCGATGAAATAATTGTAACTAACGCTGATCACTTCTCGAATGTATCGTCATGGCAACAAGCCGCAGAAGATAAAGGTGTTGTTGTAAATACTGCGCTTATTAACGAAGCTGATTGCAGCTTAGATATGGCGCAGTTTGAAAGCTTATTAAACAGTAATACTAAGCTTGTTGCGGTAACGTATGCGTCAAATACCACAGGTTCAATTAATAATATTAAACGCATTGTAGAGCTTGCTCACAGCGTAGGCGCACTTGTTTATGTTGATGCAGTGCATTACGCACCGCATGAACTTGTTGATGTACAAGCACTTGATTGCGACTTTTTAGCTTGCTCGGCGTATAAGTTTTTTGGTCCGCATTTGGGTATGGTTTACGGTAAAAAAGAGCATTTAGATGGGTTTACACCGTACAAAGTTGAGCCAGCTAAAGACATAGCACCAGGTCGCTGGGAAACCGGCACACAAAGCTTTGAAGCAATGGCTGGTTTTATCGCGGCTGTTGATTATATTGCGGCGATTAGTGAGCTTGATGATAGCCATTCACGCCGCAAAAAGTTAAGCGTGGCTTTTGCTAAAACTAAGCAGCACGAAATGGCGCTTAGCGAACACTTTTTAACGCGCTTAGTTAATTATCCACGCATTAATTTGTTTGGTATTGATGATTTTGATCGCCTTAATGAGCGTACACCTACCTTTGCTTTAATTTTTGAAGGGCTTGAGCCACGCGCCGTTTCAGAATTTTTAGGCAAACAGCATATTTGTGTGTGGGACGGTAACTTTTACGCGCAAGGTTTGTGTAAGCAGTTAGGTGTACTCGACAAAGGCGGTGTAGTGCGCATTGGTTGTATGCACTACAACACCATTGAAGAGCTAGATCAGTTGTTTAATTTATTTGATGAACTGCTCGGTTAAATAATACTGATTTTGGTGCGCTAACTCTTAGGCGCACCATATATTTGTTCTGCTCGATTAAACAGTACCCACGATGTTAAAATATACTTATCGTTTGATACTGGCTTATTGCCTCTATGAGTATGTGTAAAGTAGCCAGGTGCTATTACCATAGTGCCTTTTTTAGGGGCTATTTTACGGTTTTGATAATAAAACTCTGTTTCACCACCTTCTTCTACATCGTTTAAGTAAAACATAAATAGCAACACGCGATGTAATGCTTCATTGTGCTGTAGCTGCGGATAAACTTCACTGTGCCAGTAAGGGTAGCCACCTTTGTTTACTTCGTATTTTTGCGCTTGAATATTGCCAAGTCTAAAAATCTGCTGCACTAAAACGGGGAGTTGCGGCTTTCCTACTTCTTCAAAATTAGCATGAGTTAAATCAACTACTTCCCCCGTTTTTGGATGATATACCTTTAAACCAAACGCCCCAATCATCATAAAAATATGCTCTTCAACATACTTAAAAACATGCTGTGCAGTTGTTTGTTGTATATGTTTTAATTGCTGAGCATATTCGGGGTGATTATTTAAGTGTAGATCGTGGCTGTCTTTTTTCTTTAGATCGACACCGCCCGATGTCACCCCTTGTCTTACATGCGGGCTTTGCGCGAATGTGGTAATAAATTCATCGCAAAAATCATTGCTTAGCGCGTTATCGTATACGCGAATAAAGTCCGTCATGAGTAACCTTTATATAATTATTATTGGATTTTTATGTTTATTGAAAAAGTGATGCCGCGCTTTAGTGAAACTGATGCGCTCGGACACATTAACAATACCGTACTCCCGGTATGGTTTGAAGTTGCACGTGCACCTATTTTTAAGTTTTTTACGCCTGATTTAAATCCACATGATTGGAAGTTGATAATTGCCAAAGTTGAAGTGTCGTTTGTAGGCGAATTATTTTATGGCCACGAAGTAACAGTAAAAACCTCTGTAGAGCATATAGGCACTAGCTCTTTTACGCTTAGGCAAGAAGCATGGCAAGATGATAAATGCTGCGCAATAGGTAAAGCCGTTATGGTGAGATACGATTTTATCGCAAAATCAAAGCAGGCCCTTAGTATTGACGAAAAAACAGCGCTTAATGAGCATATATGCCAAAGAAGCTGACCTTGAGGAGCCTATATTTTATATAACCTCCGGCGAAGCTTAATTATTGTAAATAAATAATGGCAGCTGTAAATTTTTATCGAGAAATTTTAACGTATTTAGATTGAGTTACAGGCTTCAGTTATATACTATTTATAATATATATTGTTGCGCCGTCATAACAGAAAATGTTAATTCGGTAATTTGATTGGAGAATACATGTGGTAGCTATTGCCAATAACCAGCTTTTACAAGTTATTCAGCTCAGTGATGGTAAAGATTTAACCGCTGAAATTTTGCCATTTGGTGCAATAATTAAAAGCATAAAGTTTAAAAAGCAAGAAATGACACTTTGCGTCGATGACCCTCAATACTATCTTGAAAACCCATTTTACCTTGGCGCTACAGTAGGTAGATACGCTAACCGTATTGCAAAGGGGCGTTTCAGCTTATCTGGTACGCAGTATCAATTAGAAACGAACAACGGCCCTAATAGCTTACATGGCGGTGTTAAAGGCTTTAATAAAGTACTTTGGCAAGTAACCAAACAAACTGAAAGTGAAGTTGAGCTTTATTATTGCTCGCCCGATGGTGAGCAAGGCTTCCCCGGTGAGTTACAGGTTTGGCAAACGATTAGTGCTAAAAATGGCGAGCTTGCATTACGCTTTAAAGCTACGACTAACAAAGAAACACTCGTTAATTTTACTAACCATTGTTATTTTAACCTTGATGGCAGCGAATCAATTAATGATCATTCTGTTCAAGTAAATACCAGTCACTACCTTCCCATCGATAAAACCAGCATCCCGCTTAATGAAGCGGCATTAGTGACAGGTAGTTGTTTTGATTTTACCAAACCAAGTCAAGTTGGGGAGGCATTAAGCGCCATTCATCCTCAGCTAGAAGCTGGAAATGGCTTTGACCACTGCTATATTTTTAATGATGACAGCAGTTTAAAGACGATGGCTACATTAACCTCGCCACACACGAAGGTTAATTTAACGCTCAAAAGCACTCAGCCAGGTATGCAGTTATACACCGCTAACTTCGTCGGTGCGCCGTTTAAAGCACGACAAGCTTTGTGTGTTGAAGCGCAAAATTGGCCTGACGCGCCAAACCGTGAAAATTATCCAAAAGCTAATTTATTACCTGATGAAGTTTATGAACAGGTTATTATTTACGCATTTTGTAATTAACTTAATATGTTGATGTTAATTTAAAGAAAATAAAAAGAAAAAATACGGTAATAAATAACGCTCTACAATCAAGGAAAAGGTTGCACTTCAGCTTGATTTAAAGTATTTATAATATAAATAGTATTTGAAACTATTTGCACTAGCACAACGACACAACGACTACACACAATCAGGAGTTTTTAAAAAATGATAATTAACAATAAGTTATCGTTCAACAAGAAAACCGCGATCAGTATTGCTATCACTGGCATATTGGCAAGCGGAAACGTTGCAGCTCAAGGCGCTGAAGGCGATACGTCTACAGTAGTAAATGAGGATGTTGAAGTTATCGCAGTAACGGGTATCCGTAGCAGCTTACGTTCATCAATGTTAGATAAAAAAGCATCTAATGTTGTTACAGACGGGATTAAAGCAGAAGATCTTGGTAAATTTCCTGATTTAAACGTAGCAGAATCTCTGCAACGTATTACAGGTGTAGCAATTGACCGCAGTGGTGGTGAAGGACAAGCGGTAACTATTCGTGGTTTTGGTCCACAATTTAATACTGTACTTGTTAATGGTCGTCAAATTGCGACAGACAGTGCAGGTCGTGAATTTAATTTTGATGTATTAGCCGCAGATCAAATCACCGGTGCTGATATTTATAAAAGTAATACAGCAACGCTTCAAGAAGGCGGCATTGGTGGTACGGTTAACGTAACTACAGCACGTCCTTTTGATTTTGGTGGTTTACATATTTTAGGTTCAGTTAAAGGTATGTACGAAAGCCTTTCTGAAGAAGTATCCCCATCAACATCATTCTTAATAAGTAATACGTTTAACGATGATAAGCTAGGTGTGCTTTTTGCCATCACTAATCAACAACGTAAACTTCAAAATAACCAAATTTTAACGGCAGGTTGGCGCGGCGGCCAAACAATCTCTAATCCAACTGATGGTGTATTGTTTGAAAATGCCTATATTCCACGTAACTGGGACCAAGTTGTTGATGAGCAAGATCGTGAGCGTACAAATGCAAGTTTAGTACTGCAATATGCGCCATCTGACGATGTTACTATTACTGTTGATGGCATGATTTCAAAATTTGAAGTTGATTCAACAGTACGCGATTTAGCATCTTGGTTTGAACCAGACCGCGTAGGTAGCGCAACGATTGATCCAGAAACAGGCACGCTTTTAACTTTCTCTCAAGAAGTGGGTTTAGGTGCGCCAAGTGGCGACCCTGCAAGTGACTTTGTGTCGCACACTCGTAACTCTCGTGATGTAACTAATAAAGCATTTGGTATTAACGTAGATTGGCAAGTAAACGAATTATTAAAAGCTAAATTTGATGTGTCTCGCTCAACAGCTGAAAATGACCGTGCAGGTACTGACCGTTTTAATGTTGTAGGTATTATTAATAGCTATAGCTTTGATGGTACAGGCAGTGTTCCTACTGTTCAGCATGACGGGTTTGAAAATGGTTCACTCCCAGATCCTAGCCTTGCGCGCCTTCACTACAATGAAGTCGGTCTTCAGTTTACAGATGAAGATGAAATCACAGAAGTAAAAGCTGATTTTGAATACGTGCCAGATAAAGGCCCTGTAGATCGAATCAACTTTGGTGCTTATCGCCAAGAGCGTGAAAAATCAAGTTTTCAAGTTTATGGTACTCAATGTCAATTTTGTGGTTATGGGACGCAAGCACCACTTGATGCAATTGATTTTGAAGCCTATCAAGCAAGTAACTACTTCCCAGGTTTGATCGATACATTTTACACCTACGACGGTGATAAAATGCTTGATTATTTAGCCGATCAAGGTTTCCCAGTAGAGCCAACATTACAAAATAACCGTTACACAATCAACGAAGACATCACCAGCCTATACATGGACTTTACGCTTGGTTTTGACCTTGCGGATATGCCTGTAACCGTTAACTTAGGTGCACGTTATTCTGAAACTGATATTGAAGTAGCTGCAATACAGAGCTTTATTAGTGATGTAATCCCAACGACGGATGCAACTTTGTTTGCTAACGTATTTGGTCCGGCCACAAGCATTGAACAAGGGACTAGCTACTCAAACTTACTACCATCTTTAAATGTTAAGTTAGAACTGCAAGACAATATGATTTTACGTTTTGCTACGTACGACAGTATTACTCGTCCAACGATGTCGCAGTTATCACCAGCGACTACGTTTAACGAGCCTCGTCGTCAAAACTTAACGGCAAATGGTGGCAACCCTGCTCTTAAGCCATTCCAATCAGAAAACTGGGATATTTCTTACGAGTGGTACTACAACGATGCTAACTTATTTAGCTTTGCAGTATTTAGTAAAGAAGTTGATGACTTCATTGTCACGCTAACAGGTGCAGAAACATTTGAAATGTCTGACCGTTCGGGTCCTGATTTTGCGTGTACTACATGTACAGACCAAGCTGATGATGAACTCAATGGTAGTTCAGAGGTATACACAGTAACTCGCCCTCAAAATGGTGAGTCAGCTAAAGTAACGGGCTATGAAGTTGGTGTGACGCACATATTTGATAATGGCTTTGGTATTATAGCCAATGCCACAGTCGTAGATAGTGACATTAGCGTAGGCGCAGACACCACACAAACGTTTGCACTTGAAGGTTTAGGCGATTCGCAAAACTTAATATTGTTTTATGAGCAAGATAACTGGCAAGCACGTGTTGCATTTAACAACCGTGAAGGCTTTTTACGCTTAGTTGATAATGGCTTTAACGGTGAACCAGTGAACGTAGAAACTTACGGTCAGTGGGATATTAGTGCAAGCTACGATATTAACGAAAACTTCACTATTTTTGCTGAAGGCATCAATATCACTGAAGAAGAGCTAGTACAAACAGGTCGTTTTGCTAACCAAATCTATTCAGTAGAAGATAATGGCTCACGTTACGCGTTTGGTATTCGTGGATCGTTTTAATTGATAGCAGAGGCAGCGACTGCCTCTTAGTTTTCATTGCAGTGCATTATAAGTCCTGTTACTAATAAAGTTAGTAGCTATTTTGCACAAAATGAGACTAATTTAAACAAATGCCCGAAAGGGCATTTGTTGTCTAGCCGGTTATCAATAAAGTACTCAAAGAGTAGTCCGTTATGAATAAAACAATAAAAACAATCGCCGTAATTGGTGGCGGCACAGCAGGATGGCTGAGCGCTGCAATTATAGCTTCGTATCACCAAGGTAAAAATGGTGACGGCTTAAAAGTGATGTTGGTTGAATCGTCAGATATTCCAACAATTGGTGTAGGTGAAGGTACCTGGCCCACTATGAAAAACACTCTTCAGCAAATAGGTTTGCGTGAAGTTGATGTATTTAAAGCCTGTAACGCTACCTTTAAGCAAGGTGGTAAATTTGTAAATTGGACGCACGGCAACAACGATTTTTACTACCATCCATTTACTGTACCGCTAGGCTACGGCCGCATAGATTTAGCCCCTTATTTAGATAATGTTGAAGACTTTGCACAGCAAACTAATTTTCAACATGATATTTGCGAAGCAAGCTTAGCCCCACGGGGTATAGCGCAAGGTGAATATCAAGGTAATTGTAATTACGCTTATCACTTAGATGCCGGCGCTTTTGCAGAAATGCTTAAACAGCATTGTAAAAGTAAGCTTGGCGTAGAGCATATTATTGGTACTGTTGATCAGGTAAAACTTGATGACGATGGTGCAATAAATGAGCTTACTCTAAAAGATCAAACCCGCACTATAAGCGCTGATTTATTTATAGACTGTACTGGTTTTTCATCATTGTTATTAGGCCAAGCGCTCAACGTACCGTTTAAAAAAATGGACCACGTGCTATTTAACGACAGCGCTCTGGCGATGCAAGTCCCTTATGATGAAAACGATGACTCCTTAGCCAGCCATACCATAGCAACAGCGCAAAACGCTGGATGGATTTGGGATATAGGTTTAACGCACCGCCGAGGTGTAGGGCATGTATATTCAAGCAAGTTTCTATCAGACGATGAAGCAGAGCAAAACCTAAGAAACTATTTAGGCGATGCAGCAAACTGTTTAACTGCCCGTAAGATTAGCTTTGAGTCGGGCTACCGTGAAAAGTTTTGGCATAAAAACTGTGTTGCCATTGGTATGTCGGCAGGGTTTGTGGAGCCGCTTGAAGCAACCGCTATTATGCTTGTTGAAATTTCAGCACGCTTTGTAGCAGAGCATATGCCAGCAGATACACAAGTAATGCCTATTGTAGCTAAACGCTTTAACGAGCAAATGGATTACCGCTGGCAGCGTATTATCGACTTTTTAAAGCTACATTACATGCTAACCAAGCGCCCAGAACCTTACTGGCAAGCACATGTACAGCCCGATACTATTCCACAAACCCTGCAAGAAGACTTACTTCTTTGGGGAAGCCGCGGTCCACTTATTCAAGACTTTCATGGCGCATTAGAGTTATTCCCTGCTGCCAGTTATCAGTATGTTTTGTACGGTATGGGCTTTAAGCCAGACTTTACTAAACAAGCATATTTGTATTCACAACATGTGCAAGCCAAACAAATAATTGAACGTAACAGCCAGCTTACACAGCAGATGTTACAAACTTTGCCGCCACATCGTGCTTTTATAGAGCAGTGGCTAGCAGCTAACCCAGTTTAAGGATGTGTAACTATGGCTATTAGTGAACTCGTAAACACTAAACACCAAACATTAAAAATTAACCCCAATGCAGCCGTTGAATACGCAAAAACACAGCATTTAGTTAATTTAAGAGCTAACGAAGTGGCTAAAGTAGCCTGCGACTTACCTATTTTTTTAGCCCATAACGCACAAAATGGCAGCTACACAATATCAGCGTTAACAAGTTTTAACGCCGGGCAAAGTTTATTGGTGAATAACAACCAATGGCAGGCACTTTACACACCTGTATGTATGCAAACTCACCCTCTTCATTTAATGACCCGTGAAGCAAACAGTAGCGATTACTTTATTGCGATTGATGAGCAAAGCTCAGCTGTAAACTCGCAGCAAGGCGAGGCACTATTTGATGCTAAAGGTAACCCAAGCTTATTTTTAAATTCGCAACAAAAGCTACTTGAGAGCGATTTAAAAAATGACTATCAAACATATCAATTTGCCCAGGAAGTAGCGTGCTTAGGGCTCATTAAAAATATTGATATTGTTTTACAGTTTGAACAAGGCGAAACCCAAACCATTCAAGGTTTGAGCACCGTTGATGAAGACAAACTGCAAACACTAGATAGCAATACCATTGCGGAACTACAAAAGAAGGGTTACTTAAGTGTGCTTAACAGCATGCTTATTTCACTGTTTCAGCTTAACGCCTTAGTGAAACTTCATAATCAGCATTCAGACCTCAAACCTTTAAAGCAAATTAAATTAGAACTAAGTCGAGATTCACACGCGCTATAGCGTGTCTATTTTCACACACATATAAGAGACACACACATGTCAGATAATATTTTACAGCTGGTGGTTTTTGTTTTTGTCACCGCTTTAATTGGTGGCCTTACTTATTGGAAATGCCGAGGCCAAAATCGTAATAACGGACAAAGCCAAACTAAAGAGTACTTTTTAGCCGGCGGTGGCCTTACTTGGATGTTTGTTGCAGGTTCAATCACACTTACTAATTTAAGTACTGACCAGCTTGTTGGCATGAACGGTAACCAAATGGCTTTACTGGTTTGGTGGGAGCTTGCAGCAATTATAGGTTTGATTATTTTAGCCAAAGTGTTCATTCCTGTTTATTACAAATACAACTGTACAACGACCACAGAGCTTTTAGAAAAGCGCTATAACAACAAACATATTCGCGCTGTTATTGGGGGATTATTCTTTTTAGGTAATGCACTTATTTATATGCCAGCGGTTATTTATTCTGGCGCGCTCTTTATGCAAACCATGTTTAAGGTTGATATTCCACTAATGTATATTGCCACCGCGTTTGCCATTATTGGTGCTGTTTATGCATTTTTTGGTGGTTTGCGGGCAGTTGCTGTATCGGATACCTACAATGGCATACTTGTACTGGGCATGGCTGTTTTAGTAGTCTTTTTAGCACTTAATGCGATTGACTATGACTTTTCGGGTATTCCAGAGGAGCGTTTAACACTCATCGGCGATGCTGATTCACCTATTCCGTGGCCAACACTTTTAACCGGTATGATCTTTATTCAAATGTATTACTGGGGTACTAACCAAACAATTACGCAACGAGCAATGGCAGCGCCTAATGTTAAAGAAGCGCAAAAAGGTATATTTGCAGCAGCAGGTATTCGCTTTTTAATCGTCCCTGCAATTGTGGTATTACCGGGTATTATTTCGTTTAAACTTTATGGTGATATTGGCGACGCTGCTTACGGTCGAATTGTTGGCGATGTAATGCCTGCATGGTTAACTGGTGTATTTGCAGCGGCAATGGCGGCGGCAGTGCTATCTACTTACAACAGTTTATTAAATTCAGCCACAGCACTATACGTGTGTGACATTCACGAAGCTTACTTTAATAAAGAGCCAAGTGTAGTAAAGCTAAGTGGTTACGTAACATTATTACTAACGAGTTTAACGCTGGTACTTGTACCAATTTATCAGCAAGCCGACAGTATTATTAACTTACTACAGCAATTAAACGGCTTATTAAGTATGCCTATATTCTCTATTTTTGTAGTGGGCTTATTATTTAAAAATGTTGATGCCCGTGCGGGTATTGCAGCGGTAATTTTAGGCGTGGTTATGTACGGTATGCTTACGTTTGCAAACTCACCACTACATACCGACATTCATTACATTCACTTAATGCCAATTACACTCATTGTATGTGTGACTTTTGCATTAGTAGTAAATAAAGTGGTATTTGGCTTAAACGCGCAGTGGGCAGGTAAGACCCCTGATCTTGATGGCGCAACGCAGACGCTAATACAAAAATAAACTACAGATAAATTAAGCTATTAAAATCGGTCACAGGTAATTCTTGGCCGATTTTTTTATCCATCAAAAAGAGAGTAATTGGATTTTTGAGTTAAGGTTAGTTTAATGTCTTTTATTGCAGTGGTACTTCCAGTGAGTTTATCTAACTATTTGCAGTGCAAAGGCTATCAAAAGTTAATTTATATGATATATACTATTATTATTGAGAGCCACTGTCTGACCGATCGTATCTCAAGCAACGGTAAATGAGTTCACACACAAAATAACTGACTCACATACTCACATTATTTAACTCGTAATAGATTAAAAGGATAGGAAAATCATGGCCGACACTAAATCATTTTATCGATTAGACAGTGTAAACAGCACCGTTATTTTCGATTGCCAGAGCAAAACACCGGCATTACTGTACTTTGGTAAACGCCTATCTGAGCAAACAACTGAAACAATGCTTACTCAGCTAGCAACTCGTCAAGAAGTAAAATGTGCCGTGGTTGAAGAAGCGCCTATTTCTCTATCTCCTTTATTAGGCGAAGGCTTTACTGGTGCGCCAGGCCTTGAACTTGTAAACGACTCAATTGCATGGTCAGTAGGGCCAGAGCTTCAAGAAGTGCGTCAGCCTTCAAGTGCGACCGTTGAGTTTGTAAGTGTAGATAAGCTTCGTGGTATTGAAGTCGTGCATAGCATTACACTTGATAAAAGCACTGACGTACTAAGTGCACATACTGTATTAACTAATTTAGGTGACTCACCACTGGGCGTTAATTTTTGCGCCGCGCCAACATTTCAATTGCCAGATAGCGTAAGCAAAATAGTGAGCTTTGAAGGTCGTTGGTCAAACGAATTCC
Organism: Pseudoalteromonas sp. S3431; assembly: GCF_000690035.1. NCBI lineage: Bacteria > Pseudomonadati > Pseudomonadota > Gammaproteobacteria > Alteromonadales > Pseudoalteromonadaceae > Pseudoalteromonas > Pseudoalteromonas sp. S3431. The sequence continues at coordinate 74,054 of NZ_JJNY01000041.1, read as the reverse complement.
AGCGTCAATCGGTTGATTTAGTCTTAGGTAGTTTTGTTCGCGAAAACCGTAAAGGCAAAACATCACACGATGTATTTCCTGGTTTATTAGTGCATAACGAAAATGCAGGCGAGCAACACGGGGAATGTTACGGCTTTCATTTAGGTTGGAGTGGTAACAATAAACTACGTGCAGAGCTTTTAGCTGAAGGGCGCCGTTATGTACAAATGGGCGAGCTATTACTTCCTGGTGAGCTTACGCTTGTTAAAGGTCAAACGTATCAAAGCCCGAGCATTTATGGCTCGTTTTCCAGTGAAGGTTTTAGCGCGCTTTCTCGTAATTTCCATCGTTTTGTTAAAGCTAATTTACTTAGCCAAGCACAACGCGAAAAAACGCGCCCTGTGCATTACAACACATGGGAAGGTATTTACTTTGATCACGACGTAGACACGCTTAAGCAATTAGCCGACAAAGTAGCCCCGTTAGGTATTGAGCGTTTTGTACTTGATGATGGTTGGTTTAAAGGCCGCCGTGGCGACAATGCTGGCTTAGGTGATTGGACAGTAGATTACAAAATTTACCCAGATGGCTTATCGCCAGTTATAGATCATGTTAATAGCTTAGGTATGGAGTTTGGTATTTGGTTTGAACCAGAAATGGTCAACCCTGATAGTGATTTATACCGCGCGCATCCTGATTGGGTTTTAGGCTCTCAAAACAACGAACAGTTAAGCTTTAGAAATCAGCTCGTACTTGATTTAACGCGCTCTGAGGTGGTTGAGTACCTATACAAAGCCATTGACGATATTTTAGTTGAATACCCAACCATTAAGTACATTAAATGGGATATGAACCGCGATATTAACCATGCGGGTAACTTTGATGGTAAGCCGGCCGTGCATCAACAAACATTGGCGCTTTATCGTTTAATTGATCGTATTAAAGCGGCGCACCCAGGGCTTGAAATAGAAAGCTGTTCGTCAGGTGGTGCACGTGTAGATTACGGCGTACTTGCACACACAGACCGTGTATGGACGTCAGATTCAAACGATGCGCTTGATCGCCTTGAAATACAGCGTGGATGTTCGTTCTTTTTCCCATCGTCGGTAATGGGTGCACACGTAGGCCCACGTGATTGTCATATCACAGGGCGTAATGTGAGCATTGAAATGCGTGCTGCGGTATCAATGTTTGGCCACATGGGCATTGAAATGGACCCACGTGAGCTGACCGATCACGAATACAATACACTCAAAGCGGCAATAGTACTTCACAAAGAGCATCGGGAGTTTATTCATAGCGCCGATTTATACCGCCTTGATAGCGACGATTTATCAATTAACTTTGGTTTAATCGATGAGCAAAAAACAAAAGCGTTATTTGCCTATAATAGCGTTCGCGAAACACCGCGTACAGCGCCTAATAAATTACGCTTTGTTGGCCTAGATACCGATGCACAATATACACTTAATTTAGTGTGGCCGGTAAAATTTGAAGAGTATCGCCCATCTTCTATTGCTGTGGTAAATGGTCAAACATTTACAGGTGAAGCGTTAATGCAGTTTGGCTTACAAATGCCAATTTCATTCCCGCAAACATCGCTTATTTTTGAACTTACAAAAGCGTAATTTTAAATATGGGCAGCAAAAAGGGAGCTAATTAGCTCCCTTTTTTAATCTGTCAAAAGTAACTTTTTACTACACCAGCTTTGATTCGATAAGCTCAAGCGCTTCTTCTAAAATAGTTTCTACTGCTTTTTTAGCCAGCTCTGGGTTACGTGATTTTATGGTATTTAAAATGTCTGCATGCTTTGCTACATCAGCGCCGGGTACACCTTTAATATGGTTAGTGTAGCGAATACTTACACGTAATGCGGTGCTAATAAACTCAGTCAATTGTACAAAAAATCGGTTGTTGCTGGCCACTAATATACTGGTATGAAAGGCAATATCAGCTTCGAGAGGATCATCTAATCCTTCATCGGCATCGGCCATACGCGCTAATGCATTATCTATTTCAACGAGTTGTTCAGCAGTTGCATTCACCGCTGCAAGCGCTGCAGCTTGAGGCTCAAGTGCTACACGGACTTGGGTAAATTCTTTTAATAAAGAAAGTGACGGTTTGCTGCTTAAAATCCAACGGAGTACGTCGGTATCAAACATGTTCCAGCTACTTTCAGGTAATACACGAATACCCTGCTTAGGACGCGACGAAATTAATCCTTTAGCAGAGAGCATTTTTACCGCTTCGCGAGTGGCACTACGGCTCACATCGTATTTTATACATAAGTCAGCTTCCGACGGCAGACCTTCACTTACAGGGTACACGCCACGCACAATAGCAAAACCCAAATCATGGGTTAGTTGGTGTGTTAAGTTTTGACGAGGTTGGCTTTTCATTGTGCGAGTTTCCGAGTTCATATTGCTAGATTATATATCATATATCATATTAATGTACGTAAGGATATGGTATAAACTTTTTATTAGTTAAGTATTTTAACACAGTAATAACAATTTGGTTTGGCCCTTTATGTTGTAAGTATCAGTTTATAAAGGGTTTAAATAAGATTTTATATGTGCTGTATGGAGAGTTGAATTTGAACACCCTCGCTCAATATCATAGTCTTTCTGGTAAAGTTATTTTTATTACTGGTGGTGCATCAGGCATCGGTAGAGCAATGGTCGAATCATTTACTAAGCAAAATGCCAAAGTTGCTTTTATCGATATAGACGACGATGCTGCGCAGGCGCTCATTAACAATCTCCCACAAGCTAACTTATGGTACAGGCAAGTTGATGTAACTGATTCCCATGCTCTGCAGCAATCATTAGTTGATGCGTGTGCTGCCCTTGGTAGCGTCAATGTACTGGTCAATAACGTAGCAAACGATCGCCGTCAACCTAGCGAAGACGTTACAGTGCAAGACTGGGATCAGTGTCTGCAAATTAATTTAAATCCAGCCTTTTTTGCTTCCCAAGTCGCTATGTCATTTATGCAGCGAGAAGGGGCGGGCAGTATTATAAACTTTAGTTCTATCAATGCCATAATGGGCCAACCGCAAATGGCCGGTTACGTTACCGCTAAAGCAGGTCTTATAGGCATGACTAAGGCACTTGCTCGTGATTATGGCGAGTTTGGTATTCGCGTAAATGCTATTTTACCTGGGTGGGTGGCTACCGACCGTCAATTAGCAAGCTGGTTTACAGAGGCCGAGCAAGTAAAATGGATGGAAGCTATGGCGCTTAAAAAGCTAGTTTCACCTGAGGATGTTGCTAATTTAGCGATGTTTTTAGCGGCAGATGAAAGCAGTATGATTACCGGGCAGGGCATTAAAATTGACGGTGGGAGACTTTAAAGTTTGACTACTTCATCTCTTTTTATAGCCGTTGATTGGGGTACCAGTCATTTACGTGCTTATTTGTGCCGCGTTAACGCAAAACAACCGCTTACATTACTTGAACAACGTGATGGGCCAGGTGTTGTAAAAGTTAATCAAGACTTTGAGCAAACGCTTCTTAGTGCTATCGAGCCTTGGAGTCAGCAGTATGGCTGCGTACCTGTATATATAGCAGGGCAAATCACATCAAGCATAGGTTGGTACGAAACGCCCTATTTAGAGTGCCCTATAAACCCTGAGAGTTTGCTCGATGCTGCTATTAGCTTTAATTGTGCAGGGCATACTATTAAAGCGTTGCCGGGTACTAAATGTACCCTACAAAATTCTTTATTTGATGTAATGCGCGGTGAAGAGCTGCAAATTTTAGGGTTTTTAAAACAAAATCCAGAGTATCAACAGGGTAAAATATTACTGTGTTTACCAGGTACACATACTAAGTGGGTACTTATAAACCATGGTGAAATAATCTGCTTTAAAACCGCAATGACTGGCGAGTTATACGATTTACTGTGCCACCAAAGTGTATTGATACCCAGTGACTGTGAAGAGGGCGACTTTGATTGGAAAGCATTTGCTCAAGGGTGCAAACTCACGCTTGACAGTGATAGTGGTAATTTAGCGCATGGTATTTTTAGTGTGCGTACTCGTCAGCTTTCAAAGGAGTTAACACCTGTACAAGCTAAAGCGTATTTATCGGGTGTGTTAATTGGCAGTGACGTACGAGCAGCACGCCATGCCAGTGAGTGGCAGTTGCAAAGTAATACACAAGTTGTGGTAGTGGGAACCAAACAGCTTAATAAATGTTTTTCTACGGCACTTAACCAAATAGGCGTTAAATGTGTTGAGTTTGACATTAAAATGGCTACGTTGAGCGGTTTTAATTTTTTATATCAATCAGCTTAATTAAGTGAGCGATTTTGAAGTAAGAAAATCGGGTCGATAACAAGGTGAGAATTTCGTTATTTAGTTGTTCTATATCAGAAATTATTAACATAGTTAGCGCCAGGTTTAAGCCCTCAAATTGACCAAGTGTTATTGCGGATTGGTATTATATAACCGAGAAAATTAAACCCCTTCATAATGATTAAATTATAAAGGGGTTTCGTAGAAAGCTTTTAGGGCTATTGCAGCCAATTTCTTTAGCGGTTATTAAGCAATTTTGGCCGCTTTGCTTTGTTCAATATAATTATTAAGGGTGGTAGTTTGGGTTTCACTAAAGCGCAGTCCTAACTTTGTGCGGCGCCATAATATGTTATATGCGTTTTGTGCCCACTCTTCATTTAATAAAAAATCGACCTCTGCTGCAAATAAGTTATGCCCAAAATCTTGACCTAAATCGCTTAGTTGTTTTGCATCACCCAAAATATTTATAGTGCGAGTACCATAGGTGCGTACAAAGCGATTTAGCAGTATTTGTGGTAACCAATTATAGGTTGTTTGTAATTGCGCTTTAAGTGCTTCTACAGAGCTAAAATCGCCACCTGGTAACGCACTATGTTTAGTCCAAGCTTCACTCATTTGCGGGTAAAAGTCTTCAAGTTTGTTAACCGCAGCTTCGGCAAGTTTGCGGTAAGTTGTAATTTTTCCGCCAAACACACTCAGTAGAGGTGTTTGTTTAGCATCACTCGAAAGCTCTAGTTTATAATCGCGAGTAACGGCTTGTGCATTAACTGATTCATCATCAAGTAATGGACGTACACCTGAAAAAGTATGCACAATATCTTGGCGTTTAATCGGAGTTTTAAAGTAGCTATTAGTAATCTCGATAAGGTAATCGATTTCTTCTTCACTAATTTTAACGTCTTGTGCCTCACCTTTGTGCTCAACATCAGTCGTGCCAATAAGTGAGTAATCATCTTCAAACGGAATAACAAACACAATACGCTGATCTTTATTTTGTAAAATATAAGCTTGCGGTTCGTTATGAATGCGTGGCACGACAATGTGGCTACCCTTTACAAGGCGAATATTTTGTGGTGATTTTTCTTCGAGTGCTTCATCAAAAAGCTTAGCAACCCAAGGACCCGCTGCATTTACTATGCCTTTAGCAGCAATACTATAATGCGATTTTGCACTTTGTTGCTCAAGCGTTACTTGCCATTTATCTTGCTCACGATGCGCTTTGACACATTTAGTTTGTGTGGCAATTACTGCGCCTTTTTGCTGCGCTGCAAGGGCGTTTAAAATAACTAAGCGAGAGTCATCAACCCAGCCATCAGCGTATTCAAAACCTTTAGTAATTGAAGGTTCTAGTACGCTATGCTCGCCAAATTTAATGCTCTTCGATGCAGGTAACGTAACTCGTTTTGCTAGGTTGTCATACATAAATAAGCCAATGCGGATCATCCATGCAGGGCGTAAATGCTTTTGATGGGGTAATCTAAACGTAAGTGGCCACATAATGTGAGGGGCATTTTTTAGCAGCACTTCTCGCTCGGCTAAGGCTTCTTTTACTAATCTAAATTCGTAGTGCTCAAGGTAGCGCAGACCACCATGGATCAGCTTGGAGCTGTTTGAAGACGTTGCAGAAGCTAGATCTGACTGTTCGCACAAAAGTACTTTAAGTCCTCTACCAGCAGCATCTGCTGCTATGCCTGTGCCGTTTACGCCGCCACCGATGACTAGTAAGTCATATTCGTTATCTGCTAATTTCACCGAGCACCCTTCTATTTATAATATAAATAATACATAAAGCATCATAAAGCTGCTGTTTTCATTTGACAATAGAAAACCCAATTTTTTATTTGTTAATTTTGACGCGAATCCACTTTCAATTTGGAGCAGTAAAGTGTGCCTTTTAAATCGAGCATTTAGCTAAGTTAAAAAAGACAAAGTGACTAAAGTATTAGCCTTAGCCACTTAGTATTTACTGCGGGCAATTTTTATTTGTTAAGCACACTTGAGCTACACAGTGCTGCCATTTTGCATATAAATCATTACGCTCGTCGGCACTCATGGTTGGCTCAAAACGACGGTCACATGTCCACATTTTCGATAACTGCTCAGTTGATTCGTAAACGCCGGTTTGTAAGCCTGCTAAATAAGCGACCCCTAAAGAGGTGGTTTCGGTCACCGTTGGACGCTCTACTGTTGCACCTAAAATGTTTGATAGGAAGGTCATAACCCAATTGTTTTTTACCATGCCGCCATCTACACGAAGCACACTTGGGCGAAGGCCATCACGCTCCATCGCTTTTTGTAAATCTTTGGTTTGATAACCCACTGATTGCAAAGCAGCCGCAACAATAGTACTAATTCCTGAGTCGCGTGTAAGACCTAAAATAGCGCCACGTGCATTTGGGTCCCAATAAGGTGCACCTAAACCCGTAAACGAAGGCACTAAAAATACACCATGATCGAGGGGGACATCTTTAACCATCGATTCACTTTCGCCAGCATGACTAAGTAGTTTTAAGCCTTCCACAATCCACTGCATAGTCGCGCCAGCCATAAAGATACTGCCTTCAATGGCGTAAGTTGGTTTGCCGTTTAGTCTATAGGCAACAGTAGTCAGTAAGCGGTTTTCTGAGGTCAGTGCTTTTTCGCCGGTGTTAAGCATTAAAAAGCAGCCAGTGCCATATGTACTTTTTGCCATGCCTTGCTCAAAACATGCATGACCAACAAGGGCTGCCTGTTGATCACCAGCAATACCACATACACGAATTGGTGCACCAAAAATATCAGCGCTCGTTGAGCCAAATTCGTCGGCTGAGTCCATTACTTCTGGCAGCATAGATTCTGGAATATCGAATAACTCTAGAAGCTCTTGATCCCACTGCTGGGTATGAATATTAAATAACATAGTACGGGATGCATTCGTTGCATCAGTGCGATGTTCTTTACCACCTGTTAGTTGCCAAAGTAGGTAAGTGTCAACCGTACCAAAAGCCAGTTCGCCAGCGAGGGCTTGTTCGCGTGCGCCTTCAACATTATCTAAAATCCAACGAACTTTAGTGGCTGAAAAATAAGGGTCAAGTAGCAAGCCTGTTTTTTCGCTAATAGTTTGGCAAAGTTCATCGGTCGTTAAGCTTTCGCAGTAGTCACTAGTGCGTCTATCTTGCCAAACAATCGCGTTATAAATCGTTTTGCCTGTTTTTTTGTTCCATACTAGGGTGGTTTCGCGTTGGTTAGTGATACCTATAGCGATAATTTCTTCAGGCTTTACATCTTGTTTAGCGAGTACTTCGCGACTAGTGCTAAGCACTGTTTGCCAAATATCGTTAGGATCGTGCTCAACCCAGCCGTTTTGTGGAAAATGCTGAGGAAATTCTTGCTGTGCTGTACCAAAAACGTCTGCATCTTTTGTAAACAAGATGGCACGAGAGCTTGTGGTTCCTTGATCAATTGAGAGTATGTATTTGGACATATTTATTAATATTATTTATCTTATATATAGCTAGATTGCCTTTAACGTTAGCTAATGGCAATGGTTTTTCTTAAAATATCTTACTAAAAAGTAAACTCGCCTGTTTTGATTGATAACTTTTAAAAAGCAGGGCGTTTTACTTTGAGTAAATTTTAAGTGCGAGCGCGACTATTTAAGAGAAACAGTCGCTTTTAGTGAGTTATTTAACTTGAAATCTGACGGACTATTGCAAGTAAATTCAACGCAGTTAACGCTGAACATAGCTGCTTGAGATAGATTTATTATCCAGAGCTCAGTTACTTAACGTGTGGTTTAGCTTGCTGCCAATCCATACCAGTGGAAAAGCGATTATCAAATCCGTGCCACTGTGGTAGTGGCTTACCATCAACAACAGCTTGGTCGCCGTTTTGTGGTAAATCTAAGTATTTACACTCACTGGCTATACCTTTTACGTGGCAATCCATCATAGCAAGCACAAAGTGTTTATTGATTTCGTTTAGTGTGCGCATAGACCACGATGGCTCGTAGTAATGGCCTATATCTAACTCACTGCTGCTTTGTGCAATAGCAGGGGCTGGGTGTGGTGCAATATTATGGCGCGCATTTTTGTAAGTAAGCATGTACTTATCTTCGCTGCCTGTTTGGTTATATAGGTTTTTAATGCCCTCATAACCCGAAATGTCATCTAAGTTACCAGCTATATAAAGCGAAGGTACTTTAATATTTGCCATTGCTTTGGCATCAAATATAGCGTGCTGTCCGCCCCACGGTGCAAAGGCAACCATGGCTTTTATACGTGGGTCTACTTTTGGGTTTTGGTATTGTCCACCAGCGCAGCTGTTGAGTAGTTGCTGTACTTGTTTAATCTGAGCTGGGTCTTTTATACCCGTAAACATGGCCGTAGTTTGCTCATTAAAAGCGTAACAACCACCTATCGTATTTACCGCGCCATAGCCACCCATTGAGTAACCAATTACACCAGCGCTTTTGTTATCTACTTGCTTACTTGCAAAGTTATTTTGCTCGTTGAAGTAATTAATAACAAACTGCTGATCGCGAGAGCGATTTATAAGCGTACTGAAAAAGCCAGAGAACGGCGCATTTTTAAAATCAACATCTGCGTTAGTTGAATCAGTATGATCAATCGCTACAACTATGTAACCGTGTGACGCTAAGTGCTCGCCAAGGTAGTACATAATTGTACGGTAACCGGTATAACCGTGCGAAAGCACAATGACAGGGTAGTGCTCTTTACTATTTATGGCGACATCACGCATTGCATCGGCTTGCAGAGTAAACTCTTTACCTGAGCGAGTTTGATCAGTGTAGCTGCTAAGTGGTGCTTTTGCTGTATTTGCAGCCGGATACCACACTTCTACTTTTAAAGGACGATCTTTTTGACCTTGTGTAGCGGGATCAAATTGCGCAGGGTTAACTAAACCAAGTGTTTGCACACCTACATTGTAGCTACCTTTAGCTGCAAGTTCTGGGAGTACTTCGCTAGTGATTGGCGGGTATAGCTGCTCTGGTTTATTAGATTCAGCAACAGCTACACTGGCAGATAAACTGCACGTAGCAAGTAATATAGCTTTTGAAAGCGCCTTGAGTGTGTGTGTCATTGTGTGTCCTTGTTGTGTATTTTTATTTTTTAATTAGTCAGTTCAGCCGACTCGACGGCATTGCTATATTGCAACTGCCATTGTGCTCGTAAGGTATCCATTATGTTCATAACTCGTAAGCTAGTACCCAGTGGTAATACGCTGCTTTGGGTTTGTTTTTGTAATATACACTGCGTGACATGTGCAATTTCAAACTTGAAATTTTCATTGTCGCTAAAGTTGTATTCAAAGTACTGAGGGTCTTGGTCGTTTATGTGTAGCTCTAGCGTTTGTGCACCTACAAACTGAGGTATTCGAATATAGCCAAGCTCACCATTAATACATGCTTCTGTTGGGCCATTTTGCTGCAGTGCGCTGGCAAGAGATGCAAATTGCCCATTACCGTAATCAACTATAGCAGTGCTTCGCTCATCAACACCGGTTGTGCTTTTATGTACAAAGGATTTGATGTGTTCAGGGGCTTTATTAAATACCACATCAGCAATCGAAATAGGATAAATACCTAAATCGAGTAGGGCGCCACCCGCTGTTACAGGGTTCATTAATCGATGAGTGTCGGCAAAGCTGCCAGGTAAACTAAAGTTGGCATTAACACTGTGTACATTACCAATAACACCTTCATTTAGGAGTTGTTGTAATTTTACTATGGCTGGTAAAAATCGCATCCAAACGCCTTCCATTAAAAAGCAGTTTTGTTGTTTTGCAAGCTCAGTGAGGCTTTGCAACTGCTTAGCATTAACGGTAATTGGTTTTTCGCTTAGCACGTGCTTATTGTGCTTTAAGCATTGGGCTATCGTTTTAAAGTGTTGATCGTGCGTATTGGCAATATAAATAGCATCTATATTTGGGCATTGCATAAGAGCTTGATAGCTCTCATAGCCTTGAATATTGTACGGTGTGGCAAATTCTTTAGCGCGCTGCATACTCGTTGATGCCGCGCCAATAAGCTGTGCATCACTACAATGTGCAATGCTTTTAGCAAAGGTGTGAGCTATATTGCCACACCCAATAATTCCCCAATTAACCTTTGCCATGCTTATTCCTTAAATTTATTTAAAAAGACGTAATTTGTAATCCTGAACCCGCTGAACATACGTAAATATCAGCATTTAGGCTAAAACGCTCAAAGTAATGCTTTTCTACCGCTGCTTTAATTAGTGGTACTTCAGCATCACGACACAAACATACAATTGCACCACCAAAACCACCCCCTGTCATACGTACTGCGCCGCGCTCGCCCATCGCTTCTTTACAAATTTCTACTAGGCCATCGGTTGCCGGTACGGTTACTTCAAAGTCGTGTTTAAGTGATTGGTGCGATGCTGCCATTAGCGTACGAAGTGCATCCATATCGTTATTTTGCAGTGCAGTAGTTGCTGCAATTACGCGGTCGTTTTCGCTAATTACGTGGTGTGCACGTTTATATTCGTTTTCGCTTAATGTCGCTTTTACTGCTTGCAAGCCAGTCATGGTTGCTTGGCGAAGTGTTTCTACACCCATTTTTACAGCAGCTTGTTCGCAGTCAATACGGCGCTGGTTGTATTCGCTATCAACTAATTTACGCGGGTAGTTTGAATTAACAATAACAATGTTTAAATCATCTGGTACTTTTACCGCCGTAGTCGCTAAGTTTTCGCAGTCAATTAAAAGTGCGTGACCATTCTCGCCTTTAGCCGAAATAAGCTGATCCATAATACCGCATTGGCAATGCATAAAGTCGTTTTCGGCTTCTTGGCCAAATAACGCAATTTTCTCTGGTGGTAAACCAAGCTGTGCAATATGGTTAAACATACCGCCAACAGCAACTTCGAGTGCTGCCGATGACGACAAGCCACTGCCTTGCGGCAAATTACTATCAATAAGTAGGTCAGCGCCACGTAATGTATGGCCTGCTCGTTTAAGTACAAAAGCCACCGCGCGAATGTAGTTACCCCATTGCGATTGGCCTTCAGTGATTTCTTCATCAACGCTAAAGCGGTCTTGCTCGCCTGGGTAATTTAAAGAGCGCACAGTGATAATATTATCGTCGCGCTGTTTAAACATAACTTGGGTACGAAACGCTAACGAACACGGTAAAACAAAGCCATCGTTGTAGTCGGTAAATTCGCCAATGAGGTTTACACGCCCCGGTGCTGCTGCAATACCTTGAGCAGGAGCGCCATACAGTGACAAAAATTGTTGTTGGAATTCGTTAAGCTTCATCTATGTGTCCTGCTGTATCTTTATAATGTGTGGTACTGGCTGCTTTTAAAATAGAAGCGGCGGTTTCTGCGCTTAAATCGCGTTGGCTTTCGCCTAGCATTTCGTAGCCTACCATGTGTTTTTTAACGGTAGCAGAGCGAAGTAGCGGCGGATAAAAATGTGCATGCAAGCGCCAGTGCTGCTCATCAGAGCCTCTATTGGCCGGTGCATTGTGCCAACCCATTGAGTAGGGGAAGCTGCAATTAAATACGTTGTCGTATTTAGTGGTTAATACTTTAAGAGCCTGAGCTAAAGAGTCGGTTTGTGCATCGTTTAGCTGGCTAAAGTTTTGAATGTTATCTTTAGTTACTAGCATTGTTTCAAACGGCCATGCAGCCCAAAATGGCACAACCACAAGCCAGTGCTCGTTTTCAAATACTACACGAGTTTGATCTGCTTGCTCTTTTTGCGCGTAATCGGCAAGCAAGGCTGTGCCATGCTTTTCATAATAGGCGAGCTGCTGGTTATCTTCGGCTTCAATTTCCGTTGATAAATGCGAATGCGCCCATACTTGACCGTGAGGATGAGGTTGCGAACAACCCATGATCTCGCCTTTATTCTCAAAAACTTGTACGCATTCGTACTGCTGTGCAAGCTCTGTGTAATTTTGTTTCCAAGTTTTTACTACTTCGTGCAATGCATTTTGGCTAAGCTCTGGTAGTGTTTTATTGTGCTCCGGAGAAAAACAAATTACGCGGCATTCGCCACTGGCTTCGTCGGCAATAAATAAATCGCTGTCTGACTCTAAGCTTTGTAATTGCTCGCTGGCATTAGGTGTGAGTGCGCCAAAGTCATTTCTAAATACATGGGTGTATTTGTAATCTGGGTTACTGTCGCCATTTGCACGGGTGTTGCCAGGACAAAGTGGGCAGCTGTCATCGTGTTTTGGTAATACGTTTTCGTTAACAGCTTCTGTTGCGCCTAACCATGGGCGATTATTACGATGTGGTGACACTAATACCCAACGACCCGTTAGCGGATTTTTACGTCTGTGAGTACTTTCTAATAAAGTCATATTAACTCTCCAACCCACTTGGGTAATTAGTTTGCCAGCGCCATGTGTCGTTTGTCATGTCGCTAAGTGTTAGTTCTGCGTGCCAGTTAAGTGTGTTTTGCGCTTTTGTGGCATCGGCGTAATTACAGGCAATATCACCTGCTCGGCGCGGTGCAATCTTATACGGAATATCTTTATTGGCTGATGCGCTAAATGCTTTAATCATATCAAGCACAGAATAACCTTGCCCTGTGCCTAAGTTATAAGCATGAAAAGCTGTGTCTGTTTTGTGCTGCATAAAAGCGGCAACGTGGCCTTTCGCTAAATCTAAAACGTGAATATAGTCGCGCACGCCGGTGCCATCTTCGGTGTCGTAGTCGTCACCAAAAATATTTACCACGTCGCGCTTACCTACTGCAGTTTGGGCAATAAATGGCATTAAGTTATTAGGAATACCATTAGGACTTTCGCCTAGTAAACCGCTTGGGTGTGCACCTACTGGGTTAAAGTAACGAAGCGCAATCCCCATAAATTGACTGTTGGCATTACATACGTCTTGCATGGCTTGCTCAACCATGACTTTAGTCCAACCATAGGGGTTAGTTGCGCGTATAGGATGCTTTTCGTCAATAGGGAGGTAGTCTGGCTCGCCGTACACAGTAGCCGATGAGCTAAATATAATATGGTTAACGCCTGCCTCTTGCATGCTCTGTAACATGCTTAATGTGCCCGACACATTATTTTGATAATAACGCAGCGGTTGCTCAGTTGATTCGCCAACGGCTTTTAAAGCTGCAAAGTGAAAAACAGCTTCGGCTTTAGTATGTTTTAGAGCGAGTTTAAATTGTTGCTCGTCTTGAATGTCACCCAAAATAAACTCAAACCGAGTACCTGTAATCTTTTCGAGTTGGTCAAGTACCCGCGCACTTGCATTAGATAAGTTATCATAAATAACAGGTGTAATACCTGCTTCATGCAATGCAATACATGTGTGGCTACCTATATAACCCATGCCGCCAGTAACTAAAACTTTCATGTTATTTCTCGAAAAGTATATTTATATGATAAATACTACTATTAAGGGGGTGTAAAAACAATAGTAATGATTAGAGCAAAATTCAAATAGAAGAATAAAAAACATTCGCTCATCAGATCCTCGCTTTATCAATTTATTTTATAAACTGATTCTATTACATGGCTAATTATCACGACGGTATTGGGGTGCTACGATAGCTGCATAATTTACTTTAAGACTGTAACTGGGCTTTAACTAACCACAACCCTGGTTAAGATATTTATTATCTAGAGTCCAGGTTAACTACTTTAATGTTGCACTGAGAGGGCATACACATGAAAAAAATCATTTTAATCACCGGTGCAACAGATGGCATTGGTTTAGAGACGGCAAAAATGTTACTAGCCCAAGGTCAGACTGTATTACTGCATGGTCGTAATATAGAAAAGCTTAATAATGTACAGACAATGTTAAACGAGCATTACCCGCAAGCAAGTACTCAAAGCTATGTGGCCGATTTAAGCGAAATGTCACAGGTACATTATTTGGCAGAACAGATAAGCGCAGATCATAAACAAATTGACGTACTTATTAATAACGCTGGTGTATTCAAGCTTGAAAACGTAACAACACCTGATGGCCTTGATGCGCGTTTTGCCGTAAATACATTTGCACCTTATTTACTGACTAAATTACTGTTACCACTATTAAATAAAAATGCGCGTGTAGTTAACGTATCATCGGCCGCGCAATCAAGCGTTAACCTTGATGCACTTATTGGTAATAAGGCGCTTTCGGATGGTGACGCTTATGCACAAAGTAAGTTAGCTATTACGATGTGGTCGCGCTATCTAGGACTTAAATTAAAAGAGGTAGGCCCGTTAGTTGTATCAGTAAATCCAAAATCGTTACTGGGTAGCAAAATGGTTAAAGATGCATACGGATTAGACGGTGGAGATCTAAAACTAGGAGCTGATATTTTTTATCGTGCTGCGCTTAGCGATGAATTTAACAACGCCACAGGTTTGTATTTTGATAACGATGCTGAGCGTTTTGCACCGCCACATATAGATGCATTAAACGAGACTAAAAACCAACAACTAGTTGATACATTAGATAGTGTTTTAGCACAGCTTAAATTAGGTGAATTATAATGAATAAACCTATACGTGGACTGCTGAGTGCGCGCTTTATGACAACTTTAAAGCCCTGCTACTGTGTTTATGAATCCAGTGGGTGATTTTGTAAAGTAATATAGATTTTTGATTGAAGACGATCAAAGAGTTCACTGTTTACAGCGAACTCTTTTTTACTTTTTAGTGTTGTTCGGCTTGAAGTAAACGCTGGTATAGCCAATCTTTTAATTCTGAGCGATCATGCTTTAATTGATGCATTTGTTCATCGCTAATTGGCGCATCTTTAAGCTCCAATACTCTTATTTCTTTGTCTAACTTATCGTACTGTGTTGCCTTTTCGGCAAATTCAGAATCGTCAGTATTGAGTGTTGCAATGGCATTTAAATGATCTGGAAAGTCGTTTGTTAATGAGTGGTCTTCGCCTAACATATTCGCTCCTTAATAGGATATAAATGAGCTCACAAGTAAGTGAGTTGTTTAAGTGAATTATTACCTTCATATAATACACTGGGGTTTAAACAATCATAAATCAACCATTGCCAACTTAATTTGATATAGCGCAAACAACCGCTTTTACTTTTTAGCAGTTACTGTTTTTTCCAATAAGGGACTTCACCAAAGCAGGCAATAAAATGATCGATAAACGCACGTACTTTAGCGGTCAATAATTTATGGCAGGGGTATACAGCTGAAATAGTCGTATTAACTACTCGTGAAAAGCTTAGGGCTCGATATTATTGCTCAAGATGCGAGAAAGTAGAATAACCACAGAAGTTAAGCGACTATGAGTGGAATTAAACTTAAGTAACCTGAACTCTGGGCAATAAATCTATCTTGAGCTGCTATTTTAGTTAAAAGAGCAAGTTTTTAACGCTTTTTGCTAATTTATGTTGGTTAATTAATAGTGGTAGAATGCAGCGCTTAGTACCACTTGTGTGAAGTAGTGGTCAATAATTTATAAGGTCTGTTGTGTAATGCTGTTAATGATCGATAACTACGATTCGTTTACTTACAACTTAGTGCAATATTTTCAGCGTTTAGATCAAGACGTTTTAGTAAAACGTAATGACGAGCTAAGCATTGCACAAATAAAACAGTTAAACCCGAAACACATCGTGTTATCGCCGGGTCCTTGCTCACCTAACGAAGCTGGTATATCGTTAAGCGTGGTTGAGCAGCTAAAAGGGCAATACCCAATTTTAGGCATTTGTTTGGGACACCAAACCATCGCACAAGCTTTGGGTGGTGATGTCATTCGTGCTAAAAAAATTATGCACGGTAAAACATCGCCCATAGTTCATACCAATAAAGGTGTATTTAAAGGTTTAGCCAACCCATTAACGGTATGTCGTTATCACTCTTTAGTCGTTAAAGCACAAACACTGCCTAAAGAGCTTGAAGTAACCGCGTGGAGCCAAACCGAATTAGGTGAATTTGACGAAATTATGGGATTACTCCATAAAGAGTTAGCGATAGAGGGAGTGCAGTTTCATCCTGAAGCTATTTTAACTGAACAAGGATTAGCACTGCTTGATAACTTTTTAACGCGCTTCTAATTTTTAATACCGATACTTATTTTATATTTACTAATGAATGGATGTTATGACTGAACTTGTAGCGCAACAACGAACAGCTAAAATACTTGACCAACGAGCACATGATTTATTGCTTGGTCATAGCTTTGCGCATCAGCAAATTGGTTTTATTCATACATTAGAAATAGAATATGGCGAGCCAATGAAGCAACGTACGTTGCTTCAAGTTGAGGTCGCAGCACAACATAAACGTCAGCAGAGCAGTACTGCGCATCATAAGTATCGAGCTCAGGCGAGTGAAGTACTTCACAAAGCAATAGAAACAGCTATTTTTAAGCAACTAAGCGACATGGATGCCGTAATCCTAAATACGTTAGGGATTGAAGATGGTATTGCAACTATTCTTGACCTTTTAGCGGTTAAGTCTGCAACTGTAGGGCGGCTAGAGCCTCTAGTAAACGATTTAAGCTGGCTTGGGCGTGAGTTAGTCACACTCGTTAATTTACCTTACTATCGAAAACAGCGTAGTAAAAACACCTCAGTAAAAGTAGATAGCCCCGCGCTTGCTCTGCGCTATATTGGCCTTGATAATTTACAGTTAGTCATACCTACTTTTGCAGTACGTCATTGGATGCCACACAGTACTGAACCATTTTCACTGCTAAAGCGCAGGCTACGTGATAGTGCAATGGCTAATGCGATTGCAGCACAAAAAATAGCGCAAATTAACAATGTAAACGATATTCATGCATTTACCCTTGGTATGCTTTTAGATGTAGGGCGAATCGCATTAGTGCGTTTATATTTAAAAACTTTTGAGCAAGTATGGCAACGTAAAGTACAAATAGCGCGCCAAGAGCAGCGCAAAGACTTGCACACTGCGTTATTAGAATTAAAACCCGACCCGCTTTTTTTAACTACGTTACTTAATAACCAATCTTTAGCTATCAGCGCTAAAGTTATTGAGAAGATGAAATTTAAGTATTTGCCGTTTCAAGGGGTCATGCAGCAGTTGGTTAATGGAGTCGATAAGGGCGATACAATGTTACCTTTAACCGAGGTAATGTTAAAAGCGCGTTGTTACTCTCAATATCTAAATTTAAAAGAACACCAGCTTATTGAATCTGATGAAACAACAGCATGGTTTTCGTACTTTAAGTTCACTAAAACGGAACTAAAAACCCTCGAAACAAGTAATTTTACCAATCTAGCTATTCAAATTGACTAAAAACTTAAAATTTTTGTTAATTTTTTAGCGACTAATCATTCATTCTCACTCTATTGTTATATTGCATATTTAACACTTAAAGTGTGTGCGCCTCAGTGCTCATGCGGTTAGTTGTCTAAAAATGAGCATAATTGACTATGCAAATAGTTATTCACTATCTATGAAATAATATCTTTAGCCCTTTATTTTAAAGGGATACATGAAAGTTTTTAACGAGACAGATTTAAGTAATTCTGAAATAATGTGCGTCTGAAAATTGAACCACAAAGCAATTTTGCGCAATTATCAGGTTACTGATCTTGCCTATAAAGTTGGTTACAAATAGTAACCAAACACCTATTTTTATGTTTTGTGTTGCTCACAATTAAGAGGAAATAAAATGACAGTCAATCGCGAATTATTTGATCACGTAATGGTTCCTAACTACGCACCTTCAAGCGTAATTCCTGTTCGAGGCGAAGGCTCTCGCGTATGGGATCAACAAGGTCGAGAGTTTATCGACTTTGCTGGTGGTATTGCCGTTAACTGTCTTGGCCATTGCCACCCTGCATTAGTAGGCGCATTAAAAGAGCAAGGCGAAAAAATCTGGCATCTATCTAACGTAATGACCAATGAGCCGGCACTTCGCCTAGCTAAAAAAATGGTTGATGCGACATTTGCTGAAAAAGTTTACTTTGCCAACTCAGGCGCAGAAGCAAACGAAGCCGCGCTTAAATTAGCGCGTCGTTTTGCACTTGATAAGTTTGGCGCAGAAAAATCACAAATCATCGCGTTCAACAAAGGTTTCCACGGTCGTACATTCTTTACCGTAACTGTTGGCGGCCAAGCGGCATATTCTGATGGTTTTGGTCCTAAGCCAGGCGACATTGTACATTGTGATTACAACGACCTAGCTGCTTTTGAAGCGCTTATCAGCGACAAAACATGTGCCGTAATGATGGAACCTCTTCAAGGTGAGGGCGGTATTGTTTCACCAACTGACGAGTTTGCTCAAGGCGTTCGTGATTTATGTACTAAACATAATGCACTGCTTATTTTTGATGAAGTTCAAACAGGTGTTGGTCGTACTGGCGATTTATATGCATACCAAGGCTTAAACGTAGTACCTGATATTTTAACTACCGCTAAAGCACTTGGCGGCGGTTTCCCTATTGGCGCTATGATCACAACAACTGAGATTGCACAGCACCTTAAAGTAGGTACTCATGGTTCTACTTATGGCGGCAACCCGCTTGCGTGTGCTGTAGCAGAAGCTGCATTTGATACAGTAAATACACCAGAGGTACTTGCTGGCGTTAAAGCAAAAGCGGCTTTATTTAACGAACTACTGACTGCGGTTAACGAAAAATACAACGTATTTAGCGAAATCCGTGGCCAAGGTTTATTAATTGGTGCAGTAGTGAACGAGAAATACAAAGGTCGTGCAAAAGAGTTTTTAGTGGCAGGTACTGAGCAAGGTCTTATGTCATTAGTTGCTGGTGCGGATGTAGTACGTTTCACTCCATCTTTAGTAATTCCTGAAGCGGACATTCGCGAAGGTATGGCGCGCTTTGAAAAAGCAGTAGCAAGCGTAGTAAACGCATAAGCGACTTAAGCCAACCAATTAAGGGCAAGCACCGCTTGCCCTGCAATTCCTATTTACCGTTATTTATAAGGGAGCAAGCGGACTCATGATGATCCTTCGCCCAATCCAGCAAAATGATTATTCAGCATTACTGAAAATTGCCCACGAATCAGGGCATGGTTTTACGTCTTTGCCATTAAACGAAGAACTATTGCAAAAAAAGATTGACCATTCAGTAAGCTCTTTTGCTAAACAAACGTCACAACCTGGTGACGAAGGCTACCTGTTTGTTCTTGAAGATAGCGAAACCGGTGACGTTGTAGGTACGTCTGCAATTGAAGCTGCGGTAGGGCTTGATGATGCATTTTATCATTATCACTTAAGTAAAGTGATTCACTCTTCGCGTACATTAAACGTCTACAAAGCGGTTGATATTTTAACGCTATGTAACGACTACACAGGTGCTACAGAGCTTTGCACATTGTTTTTAAAAGATGGCTATCGTAAAAATTGTAACGGTAAGCTACTTTCAAAAGCGCGCTTTATGTTTATAAAACAGCATCAAGAGCGTTTTGCACAAACAGTGATCGCAGAAATGCGCGGTGTGTCTGACGAAAACGGCAGTAGCCCTTTTTGGCAGTGGCTTGAAGAGCACTTTTTCTCAATGGATTTTCCAACAGCCGATTACTTAACAGGTATTGGCCAAAAGGTTTTCATTGCTGAATTAATGCCTAAATACCCAATTTACGTAAACTTGCTAAGTAAAGATGCGCAAGCCGTAATAGGTAAAGTACACGACAACACTCGCCCAGCAATCGAGTTATTAAAAAGCGAAGGCTTTACGTTTAATGGCTACGTAGATATTTTTGACGGCGGCCCAACGGTTGAAGCCAAAGTAGATAACATTGCGACGATTCGTAATGCAAATCACTTTAACGTTGAAATTGGCGAAATGACTGGCGACACCATGGTGTTACTAGCGAACGAAAAGCTTGAAGATTTTAGAGCAACTGTTGCGCCAATGACATTTGACGAGCGCGCAAAAAGCCTTATTTTATCGCAAGAAATAGCAGATGCATTGCATTTGCAAGCTGGCGATATTGTTAGTGCAACCACGATTTAATTTAGGAGAAAGTATATGACTCATCCTGCACAATTTATAAATGGTCAATGGTCACAAGGCCAAGGCACAGAATTTAATTCGCTAAACCCTGCAAATAACGACGTTATTTGGCAGGCATCATCAGCAACTGCGGCGCAAGTAGATACCGCAGTAAATGCAGCGCGCGAAGCGTTTTACGCATGGGCTGATAAAAGCTTTACTGAGCGTTTAGAAATAATTAAAGCATTCGCAGCGCAATTAAAAGAAAACAGCGAAGAGCTCGCTATTACTATCGCACAAGAAACAGGTAAGCCACTGTGGGAAACGCGCACAGAAGCGGGTGCTATGGTTGGTAAAATTGCCATTTCTGAAAAAGCATTTTTAGAGCGCACTGGCGACGTAGAAAACGCAATGCCACTTGGCCGTGCGATGATTCGTCATAAGCCACATGGGGTTGTAGCCGTATTTGGTCCGTATAACTTTCCGGGTCACTTACCTAATGGCCACATTGTGCCAGCGCTTTTAGCAGGTAACACGGTTGTATTTAAACCGTCTGAGCTTACTCCTAAAGTTGCCGAGCTTACGCTTAAACTGTGGGAAAAAGCAGGCTTACCAGCTGGTGTAATTAACTTAGTTCAAGGTGAAGTAGAAACGGGTAAAGCCCTTGCTGCTCACAAAGGGATTGATGGCTTGTTCTTTACGGGTTCTTCGCGTACTGGTCATATTTTACATGAACAGTTTGCGGGTCAACCGGGTAAAATTTTAGCGTTAGAAATGGGGGGTAATAACCCACTTATTATTACTGACGTTGAAGATACGAAAGCCGTTGTACATGACATCATTCAATCAGCGTTTATCTCAAGCGGCCAGCGTTGTACCTGTGCACGTAAATTATTTTTACCTAAAGGTAGCAAAGGCGATGCAATTTTAGAGCGCCTTATCACTGCAACTAAAGCGATTAAAGTAGGTAACTACGATGATGCAGACCAGCCATTTATGGGCTCTATGATCTCATCAGCGGCAGCTGCAGGCATGGTTAAAGCGCAAAACGAGCTTGTTGAGCTTGGCGCTCAAGTATTAGTAGAGCTTGAGCACACAGCCAATACCGGTTTTGTAACACCGGGCATTATTGAGTGTACAAACATTAGTGACTTCCCAGATGAAGAGCATTTTGGACCACTTTTAAAAGTATTCCGCTTTGATGACTTTGACCAAGCCATTGATAAAGCAAACGATACAACCTTTGGTTTATCGGCTGGTTTATTAAGTGATAGTGCAGCAGATTACGACCATTTTTTACGTCGTATTCGCGCTGGTATTGTTAACTGGAACCGCCCAATTACTGGCGCATCAAGCGCAGCACCATTTGGTGGTATTGGTGCGTCGGGCAATCACAGAGCAAGCGCGTATTACGCTGCTGATTACTGTGCATACCCAGTTGCTTCAGTTGAGCTTGAAAAAGTAGCGATGCCAGCAACGCTAAGTCCAGGTTTAAAAATAGATTAAGTACTACTTAATAACTACAAAAGCAGCTTCGGCTGCTTTTTTTGTATTGCTATCGTGCAAAGCTAGTAATTCGCGTCGCTTTCTGATTAAATCATGGCAATTAATTATTTTAAGGTGGTATAAAAAATGGTTTTAGATAGGCAAGGGTACGATGATTTGATCATGTATCTAACTCAAAATTTAGCATTGTTTGAGAAGCCAGGCGAGATAAAACCAGGTGCCCCAACAGTAATGGAATTAATTGAAGACGTCATTGCGCAAAATGTTATGCTTATTTGTGAGCAGCACACAGAGCTTAATACAGAGCAGCGTAGCTTAATTGTACGCGAAGTTGACGGCATAGTTTACGATTTAGAAGAAGTCCTCAGTAGTATCACCACACAGCCTGTCACGGTTGAGCAGCATGCATTTATAGATGAATTTGCTGGTTTAGTTAAAAACTTATTCGATAATGCAGTCTCGCAACAGTATTAATCAATTGCTTATATAGCCGCCTAGTACATTTTCATTTGCAACTGCGGCTAAGTTGCTTACAATCAAGAAAATATTTTTTTGAGATAAGCACATGCAAGCAAATGTAAAATGGGTTGAGGGCGATACGTTTATCGGCCGTTCTAATTCTAACCACAATGTAGTGTTTGATGGCGGTAGCGATAGTGCCGCGCCAAGCCCTATGGAAATGGTTTTAATGTCGGTTGGCTGTTGTTCATCAGTCGATGTTGTCAGTATTTTAAAAAAAGCCAAACAAGATTTTTCAGACGTGCAGGTTCAACTTACTTCAGAGCGTGCCGAAACAGCCCCACGCGTATTTACTAAAATCAACTTACACTTTGTTGTTAAAGGTAATAATGTGTCTGAAAAACACCTTGCACGCGCCGTTTCCCTCTCTGCTGAAAAGTATTGTTCGGTTGCATTAATGCTTGATAAAACAGTAGAAATTACGCATAGCCACGAAGTTGTGCAAGATCAAGCAAAATAACGCTTTTTCCATAAGGAAAATTCGTATAAAATCCGCGAACTTTTCATTCTGCAGGTGCAGAGTTCACTAATTTATAGGTTGGTTTATTATGAACAAACCCTTCGATAAACTTAAACTTCATGGCTTTAACAATTTAACCAAAAGTTTAAGCTTTAGTATTTACGATATTTGCTACGCAAAGACCGAGCAACAACGTAAAGAATATATTGAATATATCGATGAGCAGTATAGTGCAGATAGACTAACCGACATTTTAGGTGAAGTTGTTGATATAATTGGCGCTAACATTTTAAATGTAGCGCGCCAAGACTATGAACCACAAGGCGCTAGTGTAACTATTTTGGTTTCAGAAGAACCAGTAGAAGAGCAGCAAAATTACGATGCTGACGAAGCGCCAGGTCCATTACCTGATTCAGTTGTTGCGCACCTAGATAAAAGCCATATTTGTGTACACACATACCCAGAAGCTCACCCTGATGATGGTATTTGTACATTCCGTGCTGATATTGAAGTGTCTACTTGTGGCATTATTTCACCACTTAAAGCGTTAAACTTCTTAATTCATAGCCTTGAGTCAGACGTGGTAACAATTGACTACCGCGTTCGTGGTTTTACCCGCGACATAAATGGCGTTAAGCACTACATTGATCATGCTATTAGCTCGATTCAAAACTTCATGACAGAAGATACTAAAGAAGCGTACCAAATGATGGACGTGAACGTGTATCAAGAAAACCTGTTCCATACCAAAATGATGTTAAAAGAAACCGACTTAAATACCTATTTATTCGGCCTTTCTACGGCAGATTTATCAGAGGGCGAAGAAGACGAAATTCGCTCAAAACTGACCCGTGAAATGCAAGAAATATTCTATGGCCGTAACCTGCCAGATACAGAATAATAGCAACGAATTAAATTAAAAATGGCGCTCAGTGAGCGCCATTTTTTTTGCTTTATTTTACAAGCAATAATTGTGTTTGTCGGCCATTTAAATACCAGACACCGCTTTTATCAAAAATAGCTTCCTCTTCTAGCATTATTCTTATTTCTTTGTTCCACTGTTTTATAAACACCGCATTGTTGAGCTCAATAGAGTAAGCCGTATTTAAATGCAGCGGATAGTCACCATCTCCCGGTACACCTTGCTGAGAATCCCACATACCTAATGTAGTACCAGCAGCGTGACCATGATAGCCAAGAGGATGAGTATAAATAGTGGGCTTTAATCCCTGAGCAATAGCGGCTTTTCGTGCTGCAGCTAACACTTCATTACCTGTTTTTCCTACCGCAAATTGATTGGTAAATATATCTTGTAGTTTATTACCGCTTTTTAGTGCTTCAACTAAGTAATTAGGCGCACTCGTTTCGTTTTCTTTGAGCACATACGCATGCTGCTGCGTGTCGGTATTTAAGCGTAAATAAGTAATACCAAAATCGACATGAAGTAAATCGCCGGCTTGTATAACGTTATCATCGTAGCCATTGGTAAAGCTTTCTTCATGATTAAACGACTTCGCATCGGCGCGCTGAATAGCAACGCTTGGGTGAAACCATGTTTGTAGTTTTAGCTCTTTTACGCGCTCTCTAAACCACCATACCAAGTCATCGCTAGTTGTTTTACCTACCGTAATTGTTTTACCCGAAAACCCCTCTGCAATAATATGATGGGCAATAGCCACAATATGCTTATACATTTTAACTTCTTCAGGAATGCGTTGCTCTAACCACGCAACAGCAAGCGGCTCTGCAGAAATTATTTTATTGTGATAAGCGGCGGGTAAGTTAGCCATTAAGGTTTTGTAATCGCCTAGCACAAGGCCATCGGCATGTGCCCAGTCGGTAGAAGTATTAAGCGCAATGTTGCGAGGTTTGTATTGCTCAATAAGTGTATTGAGTGCTTCCCACTGGCTTGGTTGTGTTTGTTTATCCCACCCTTTTTTAAATACGTTACCTATTTTATAAGGCGCAATAGCGTAAGCATCAACACCACCTTGTTTATTAAGTGCAAATAGCAAAATAGTGGTGCGTCTGGCTGAAAGCCATGTTGCTGGCAGCATTGTTTTTAATATTGGATCTTCGTTATATTCTCGACTTATAAGTAGCCACATATCAGTGTTGTGCTGCTTCATTAACGAGGGCATTAAGGTATTAACTCTAAGCTCAGTTATTTTATCTATAAACGTAGCGCGCTCTTTCATCGATAAAATAGCGGGAGCGTCATCAGCTTTAACAAAGAGGCTTAAAACAAGCGTAGTTAGCAAGCTTACGTAAAGTAGGAGTTGTTTAGTAAAGTGCATAATTGTTTTATTTTTAGGCTAGTTAATTTATAACATGCCTGAAGAGCGACTATAAAAAAACAATTTGAGATAAACAGCACACAAAAAAGCCCAGCTAAAAAGTAGCCGGGCTTTTGTATAAACAGTTTTATTACTTAAGCATACTGTATAAAAGTGCAAATACAGCAAGTGAGCCAACCGCTAATATAAATAGCGTGCTAAAGCGATTTCGGTATTTATTAAGTGCAGGTACTTTATAAACTGCAATCATTGGCATAATGAATAAAATCATCGCGATAATAGGGCCCGATAACTGATCCATCATGTCTAAAATACTTGGGTTTTTAACAGCACAAAACCAAATAGCTAAAAACATAATTAACACACCAATTTTATCGGCCACTTTTGCGCTTAAGCTTGTTTGTTTAGTTACTAAACCTGTAAAGCTTTCGCGTGCCCCTAAAAAATGACCCAAAAACGACGATGTAATAGCAATAAAGGCAACAAGCGGCCCAAGTGTGGCAATAAACGAGTTATCAGTAATGTTAGCAAGATAGGACAGAACCGATACGTTAGCCGCTTTAGCAGCGGCCATTTGCTCGCCTGTAAGCGACAGCACGCAAGAGAACACAAATAACAGTACAAAGGTAATAAGTAGTAAGCTAGTGCGCTTTAAAATCGCCTCAGATTTATGTGTAGCTTGTTCACCGTAGTGACCGCGTTGCACGTTTACAAAGCTTGAGATAGCCGCTGCGTGGCTAAACGAAAACACAATAATAGGGATCGATAACCACAACGTTTTTCCAAAGCTGCCCATTTCAGGCATGCTCATATCTGGCACTTGCCAGCTTGGGATTAAATAAAGTGATAAAAACAATAATATACCCACAAGCGGATAAACTAAAATAGCAAAGGCACGTAGCATTAAGCGCTCGCCGCCCATCATTAAGCTAATCATACCTGCAACTAATACACCCGAAAGTAATACGCGAGATGGCGACTCTAACCCCATTTGATTAACCATAAAGCTATCAACAGTATTGGTTAAGCCCACACCGTAAATAAGCAAAATTGGGAATATAGATAAAAAGTACAACAAGGAGATTAACCGACCTGCAGTCACACCAAAGTGCTCTTCAACTACATCGGTAAAGTCGGCATCTTTATTTTTCGACGAAAGTACAAAGCGTGCTAAGCCTCGGTGGGCACAAAAGGTCATTGGGAATGCTAAACACGCCATAATAATTAATGGCCAAAAACCGCCAATACCAATATTAATAGGTAAAAATAAAATACCCGCACCAACGGCCGTGCCAAATAGACTTAGCGTCCATTGTGTATCGTGTTGGTTCCATTTTGAGGTAGAAGAGTGTGTGTTATTTATTGGTGCATTTGAAAGCGTTGCACCTTGAGGTGTTGTCATGTGTGTGCTCATCCATTATTTGTAATAATAATTACGCCGAAGAATATAGTTTTTGACTAAATTTTTCATGTTTTGAGCTGGTTTTAGAATGAATTAGTTGTAGTGGTTTAGTGACTAACTGTCATGAATATGAAACAGCGATTTAAAAGTGAGCAATGTATAAAGTAATAATTATACAATGTGTTGTTTATTTGAACGAAGTAACTGCTGTCAGGTTTTTTTGTATGAAACAAAGTTTTTTATACGCTGCAGATATTACATAATTTATCGCGATAAGAGCTTTAGCTTATTAGAGCGTGTTGATCTTTGGTCGTTGAATTTTCAACAGCATGTTTGCATGTAAGCCAACAAGGTAACGCAGGAGCTGTTACCGAGCTGGCTATGTTATAAATCTCGCGCCGGGATTAAATTTCCCCTAGATAGAACAAACTTTAATCTTGAGAGGTCACAGACCTTAACTAATAGCAAAAGATGATTTTTCATTTGAACTGCAAAGGTTACTTTTATTTACTTCTTTAGGCACTCGTTTTGAAGCCAGTTTTACGTAAAAAGCAGGCAATACAAAAAGAGTAAAAAGGGTTCCTATAAGCATTCCTGCTACTAATATAATGCCAATACTATTTCGGGCTTCAGCCCCAGCTCCAGATACCATTAATAATGGGAAGTGCCCAAGAACAGTGGCAGCAGTGGTCATTAAAATAGGCCTTAATCTAGTTGATGCAGATTCAATTACGGCTTCTATGCGGCTTTTACCTTGCTCTTGTAGGTGATTTGCAAATTCGACAATTAAGATACCGTTTTTTGCAATCAGACCAATGAGTGTGATTAAACCGATTTGAGAATAAATATTGATAGTCGTTAATTCAAAATACGACAGCATCAACGCGCCAGCCATTGCCAAAGGTACACTCCCAATTAACACAACTAGAGGGTCTCGAAAGCTATTAAATTGGATACTAAGCAGTAAGTAAACAATGACCAGTGAAATTAGCATAACGCCTAATAAACTATTACCTTGTTGTCTTATTTGTCTAGACTCTCCTGCATAATCAACAGTGTATGAAGGGGGGAGTAATTCTTTTGCGGCATTTTCTAATGCTGAAAGTGCCTCTTCTTTTGTGGAATTAGGTAATACGGCTCCAAATATGCGAAAGGCATTTTGCTGTCCAAAGCTATTTAATTGTCTAGGAACTGTTGCCCATTTAACTTCAGCTATTGCAGATAATGGCACGCTGGTTCCATTAATTGATTTAATATTTAAGCTTAGTAGTTTTCCAGGATCTGACTTTACATTTCGGTCAATAACAGGGATTACCTGATAAGCTTTTCCTTGCGCATCAAATCGATTAACGTAGTTATTTGATAAAAGAACACTCAGTTGCTGATTGACATAAGCGAGATCCATTCCTAAATCGGCAATTTTATCGCGCTTTAATTGTAATTGTATTTGGGGTAAATCGATTTTTAAATCAGTGTCTGCGTATAAAAAGTGCCCACTAGCAAATGCTTTACCTATAAGTTGCCCCGCATAGCTTTGCATTATTTCAAAACTATCGCTGGACTTAACGACCATTTCTACATCGAATTGGCCCGCAGTAGGAAGTGGCGCTGGAAGAATGGGCAACGGGTTGACTCCAGGGGTTTTAGCCAAGCGTCCATAAATCTCAGGAAGAATTGATTTAGTAGTGTAATCTCGTTCGCTAGCACTTATAAATTCAATACCGCCAAAAGCACTATTGGTAAAAATGTTCTGCCACATTTGAGTTGTGCCGGGTATTTCTAATAAGCTATCAACCATGCCACGAATGTTATCTTCATTATAAGTTAACGATGACTCAGGGGGGGATTGTACAAGTACAAATATGCTGCTTTGATCCTCAACTGGCGCAAGCTCTTTTTGTGCACCTTGGTAAAATGGTATTATCATAAGGCTTAACGCAATTGCAGCGACAATCACTTGATTTCGCCACGACAATAAAAGTGTAAGTAACAACGCATATTTATTTCTTAGCTGATCAAATACCCAGTTTACTTTTTTTGTTAATTTAGTTTCTTGCCCTTCAGCAGGGATAACATACGCGCTCATTATTGGTGAAAGTGTGAGGGCAACAATGCCTGATATAAGCACTGATATTGCTAGGGTAAAAGCAAATTCTTTAAATAATACGCCGGTAAGTCCAGACAGAAAGCCAATCGGTAAATACACCATTGTTAGTGTGAGAGTCATTGATACAATTGGTACAAACAGCTCTTTGGAGCTTGTGAGCGCAGCGTCAATTTTAGATTTTCCTGCACGAATATGACGTGAAACATTTTCTACAACAACAATCGCATCATCAACCACCAAGCCAACAGAGAGAACAATAGCGAGCACGGTTAGTAAGTTTAACGAAAAACCGACGACATACATTGCGGCAATAGCACCTAATATTGAAATAGGAATAGTCACTAAAGGTACCGCTGAGCTTCTAAATGAACCCATCATAAAGAGAACAACAACGCCTACTAGAATAACCGTCTCAATAAGTGTTTTAAAAATCTCATTTAATGCATCGCGCATATATAAAGTACCATCATAGGCATAACCAATGCTGATACCATCCGGTAAAGTCTTATTAATTTTATCGGTTAATGCGTAAAGTGCGTCACCAACTTCAATTTCATTTGCACCTGGCTGCGGCCAAACTGAAATATAAACAGTATCATGCTGATTTAAGCGAGCACTTACCGTTGGCTGCTCAGAGCCAAGTTCAATATGGGCTACATCTCTCAGATATATAACATCATTATCTATACGTTTTACAATTAACTGCTTAAATTCATCGATACTTTTCAATTGTGTATTAGCGACCAGATCAATTTTTTGTTTATTAGTTTCTATATAACCTAGCGTAGCTATTGTATTATTTGCAGCCAACGCGGAGTAAATATCGTCAGCGCTAAGATCAAATGCTTCTAACTTTGCAGAATTTAAATGCACGCGCATCGCAGGCGTTCTACTGCCTTCAATTTCGACTCTTTGAACACCCTCAATATCTGTAATTATAGGAGTCACTTGCCTTGATAAAAAGTCGGTTAGTTGTGTAAGTGATTCGCCCTGATGCTCTATATTTAAATAAAATAGCGCATGAGGTCGATCGGTGCGCTTAACGCTAACAATGGGATCCTCAGTATCATTCGGGAGCATATATTTAACTTGGCTAAGACGAGCAGTAAGCTGTGATAAAGCCCGAGTACTATCTTCGTTTAAATTTAAGTAAGCTGTTACAGTGCTATTCCCTGCAATTGTGACTGATTCAACATAATCAACACCTGGAACCGTAGCAGAAATACGTTCAATTGGTTCTGTAATAAAACCTTTAACTGTTTCAGCTGATGCGCCTACGTAGTTAGTTGAAATAACTAAAGATGAACTTTCAATTTTTGGAAACTGTAGCACAGTCACCTTAAGCACTGACCAAATCCCAGCAATACAAATAATGGCGGATAAAACGATTGCAAGTGTTGGTTGTGTTATGAATCGATCCATAAAATGATTGTTTTTCATAATGATACCTTAGGAGATAACGTATCTTCCATAGCTACAGTACGCTCTGAATTAAGCAAGTATGCTCTTAAACCGTCACGCAATTTAAATGCTCCATGACTTGCGATTAATGCGCCTGAGGTTAAGCCATTGGTGATCATAACGAGATCCCCAATACGTTCGCCTAATTCAACTTGTGTACGCTTAGCGTATGTTTTTCCTTCCTCGTCTTTATTTAATAAATATACATAGTTCCCTAATTTGCCTTTAATAACTGCTAAATATGGGATCGCAACAACCTCTTTTTTGTTGCCAATAGGTACCTTAATTTTAACGAGTTGATTTGAATTTAGTTTAGTATTTCCTAATGTAATTTTTGCACGGTATTTCAGCTGTCTTGAGTGTTTTGACATTTCTGGTGCAACAGAGGCAACTTGTGCAATTATTTCTGTCTGTGTGTCATCAAGTAGCGTTAATACTACCGGCGTATTAATTGCTAGCTCTGTATAGGTTTGCGGGAGAGAAAAATCGACCCACATATATTTTTCAATACCAATGAGCTGAGTTAGATTTGTATTAGCAGGTAAAAACTGACCGACTTGCAAGTCATGTATACCAACGCGGGCTGTAAATGGTGCTGTAATCACTTTTTTAGCAATTTTAGCTGAGAGTAGATTTATTTCTGCTTGGTATTGAGCAAGTAAAGCCGTTGATTCATCTAATTGCTGAGCGCTCAATTTATTTGAATTATAAAGGCTTTTATATCTCTTTACGGTGGTGTTTTGTAGTTCAAAGCGTGATTTAGCTATTTGCAGTTGTGCTTTTTCCTCCTCGTGTTCTATTTCGAGTAACGTATCGCCTGCATAAGTAATACCGCCAGATTGCAAATAGAGTTTTGTAACTTTACCTGCTGATTCATTAATTAACGATAATGTTTTAGGGGCTTTTACGATACCGCTAATATCTATATGTGACTGATGAGCAACTTTTTCTACATACATAGCTTCGACATTAGCCGATTGTTCATTGCCTATATTGCTGCGCGCATCAATGATGTTACTTTTAACTGCAAAGCTGCCCGCTATTAAAATTGCTAGTATGCCTGTCGTTGTAATCCATGGAATGAAATTCATAATTAGCTCCTTGTGTGCATCTAGTAGGTAATATGCTTGGGTGAAGTTTGTTTATGTAAAGTATCTTTATATAAAGATATGTAATTAAAAAAATTTGTCAATAAACTTCACCCATTATTTTTACGCTACTTCTCTTTTATTACTAGATTGCTTTGCATGGGCAACAGCTAAATGCCCTGCAACACGCGCTGTATTGATCAAAACGGCACTGTTAGCTTTAGCTGAACGCCCTTTAGTTACTTCATCAATTGCTTTCATAATGTACTTAGTGACTTTATTTCCACTGATCCCTTGCGCTTGAGCCGAGCTAATTGCCGCGTTGATAGCATCATTAACATCATCACTATCAATGGCATCTTCGAGCTTAGTGGGTGTTGTAATTAATACACTGCGCTTATTATCAAGCAGCCATTGGGTTTCAATTATGTCGGCTAAAATAGATGCATCATCTATCCGTTGTGGTGCTTTATAGCCACTTGAGCGACAGTAAAATGCAGGGAAATCATCAAATTGATAAGATATAATAGGGACATTGTGGGTCTCTAAGTATTCAAGTGTTAAACCTAGATCGAGTATGTTTTTTGCACCAGCACATACAACGGCAACCCGTGAACGTGTAAATTGCATAAGATCTGAAGAAATATCCATCGTATTGTTTGCTCCTCTATGAACGCCACCAATGCCGGCAGATGCAAAAAAGCATATTCCTGCTAACTCAGCTGCAATAATAGATGAGGCAACGGTGGTTGCACCCAATTGCTTAGTCGCTAATACAACGGGTAAGTCACGCGTGCTGACTTTAGGTATATTTGCGGTTGTTGCAAATAACTCAATCTCACTTTCATCCATGCCAATTAGTAATTTACCATTAGCGACTCCAATGGTTGCAGGGATTGCACCCGATTCACGAACTGCTGCTTCTACTTGTAACGCGGTGTGTTTATTTTCAGGGTAATCTAAGCCATGCGTTATAACATTAGACTCAAGCGCCACGACTGCAAGCCCTAACTCAAGAGCCCGTTTAATTTCAGGCTTAATAACAAGATTTATCTTTGTATTGTTCATTTTATTTCTCCTCTAATAACTTGGTTTTTTAATTAATTTATATTTTTGCTGAATAATATGTTTGTTATAAACACGTTGTCGCCAATTTTTCGGTTGCTCTGCATGCAGTGCGATTGAAATAAAGTCGTTATTGCATTTAAACTCTTTACTTATCAGTGCCGAAATTTTTTTCACGAGCCTATTCTTGGTAGAACTGGATACGTGAGAATCAAAATAATGTATGTTGATATGCGGCATGTTGCGTCCTTACGCTATTAATAATGAACGATGGCTCTCGTAAGAACCTTGAGATTGCACAATGCAATTAAACAGCTCATCAACACCTTGATGTTTTAATAATGCGTAATGATCTGCTTGTAAGTGTTGTGTTATCGCTTCTTTTTCGTTGTACTCAGGAATGTTTTCAATAAATGAATAATCATCTCCTTGTGCTTTAAATATCACTTTTGGTGCTTTTACTTGGCGTTCAAGCAACTCTGTGAATGTATATTTAAACTCATAAGTGCGCATGACTACTTCTATGATTTTACTGACAACATCTCGATTCAAAGTGCGATGATTCATACATACAAAGTCAATAAACTGTTGTTTATTAGTCACTGCCGATAAACATTGTTCTAATACCGGGCCTTGTATTTTTTGAAAGAACACTGAAAATAAAATGGTGACAAATGCAGGAGAAGTAAAACAAGGTGTCTGCTCTTTTTGTGAATACTGAGGTAGATTAGGTGAGCCAGGTGCAATGAGATAAAGTGCTTCCACGGTCTCGCCACTTGCTTCAAGTTGATGGGCCACTTCAAATGCAACACGCGCCCCAAAAGAGTATCCCCATAACGTATAAGGACCCGTTGGTTGCTCATTTTTGATTAGCTTGATATCAGCTTCTGCCATTTCTTGTATTGTATCGTAAGGAACTTCATCACAATTAAGGCCATGCGCTTGCACTGCAATAAACGTCGCTTCATCGGCCACTTTTTCAGCTAAAGGTTTTAAGCTCATTGGATACCCACCTAAACCAGGCCAGCAGAAAATTCGCGATTTTTGTGTAGAGTTATTTAAATTAATCAACCGACTATGTGAGCTGTTATCGTTTTGCTTAATATAAAGAGCAAGTGCTTCAATAGTGGGGGCTTGAAAGATAGCTTGCATTGGGATACTAATGCTCAACTCTTTATTTAAAGTATTCATAAATGTAACGGCTGTTAAAGAGTTTCCACCACTTTCAAAAAAATTATCTTGGACTGATACTTTGTCCCATTTCATCACATGGAGCCAAATATCAGCTATTTTCTCTTCTAATTTATTTCGAGGCTCAATGTAGGCTGCCTTATTTTCAATATTATTAAGTTTCTCTGAATTTTTTAGAGCGAGATAATCGACTTTCCCATTCGCTGTTTGTGGGAATTCAGCAAAAGTTATAATTTTATTAGGTACCATATAGCTAGGTAGCGAATTTTGTAAATCATGATTCAATATTTCAAGGGGGCCACGCATATGTATAGCGTCTTCTTTCATACCTTCACTGCGCTTTTGCTCTTCTGAAATTTTTCCACCAATGCAAAAATAAAATGGTTTCATTGTACAGTTCGCATCAGATAAAATTTCTTCAATACGATTGGCTGAAGGTAAATTATTACCAGATTTTGAGCTATAACCAGAAGACATTAAACCTATGTTTAAGTCGTTCATTTGTAACTGCTGTAACTTACGACCTAAATCAATATAGTGTCGCCAAGCCGTTGTAGAATGATTAAGTAAAGAAATACCAAAAGAAGCTCTATCATAGACTTGCTGATTAATGGCAATCACTTTTTTCTTTTCAATTAGCTGATCAGAAAGGGGTGTCAGCTGATTATCTTGAACGGTGTATTGTCCTGAATTTAAACCATCTACATTTTGAATTTGCACTAAGGTCTCAACATTTGAAAGCGAGTCAGTTTCGCTATGTTGGCTAATATCAAAACTTCCTAAGTAGGCGTCATCTTCGTGAACAGCTAAGTAATCTTGGTATTCATTGTCAAAACTAGCAGCGCCAATTGAAAGGCCAAACTGAGGTAAAATATGATCAAATAAGCCAAGCATATGGCCTGTTTCCATTTCTAAAACTTCTAATATATTATTTTGATATACAGGTTCTATAGCTGATTGTTTACCTAAAAAATGGCAAGTTAATTTAACCGTGCTTACAGGCGCTAATGAGCGTACAAGATGCAGGGTATGTAGTTCAGGGTGATAATAATAAATACCCGATTTTAAATTAAATAAATTATGTATTTCTAAAAATAACTGCGTAGCATACAGGGCGCCTGGAGATGCATAGCCATACTTGGGCAGTAAGCGTTGCTTGCTTTTAAACTGGCCAAAATATCTCATGATTTGACCAAATTCATCATATTCTAATGCGCTGACAGGGCGTGTAGGGATCTCTGATTTTTGTTTTTTGAGTAAGTTAAGTATTTCTTGCTCACACACATTTCCACCATCAAAGTAACGATAAGTTTTACGAGCAAAAACAGTTTCAGTTTGCTCTTTTGATGCGTTTTTATTTGGTAAATTAAATACGGGTAAGTTTAACAGCGCTTGTGGTTGTCTAAATCCTGCATTAGAGAGTTGTGCTTTAACTTGTAATTTACTTTTTTTAGATTGATGGTGTTCACTCTGCTTGCCTTGATCCATTAAAGCGGCTTCACGATGATTTAATTCAATGCATGCAATAAGATTTTGAAAACCGGTACGCTGGTCATTTTTTACAACCATTGCGGCATTTTTTATCCAATCATGCTTTTCAATAGCAAGTCTAATTTCATCAAGCTCTACACGGTAACCACGTAATTTAATTTGATTATCGGCGCGACCTAAAAAGTGTGTGTTACCTTCTTTATCACGTTTTACAATATCACCACTGCGATAGAGCGTATTATGCATAGGCTCGCTATTGTGAGGATTAGATATAAATCTTTCGAGTGTTGTATCGTTACGGTTTAAATAACCTCTAGCAACCTGCACACCACTAATATAAAGCTCACCAGATTCACCCTCATCAACTAAGTTTAACTGTTCATCAAGTATATAGTAGTGAGTATTGGCTACAGGCTTACCAATGGTAATTGCATCAAACGCTTGCTCTAAAGTATGAGGCGTTACTTTATGGCTGGATGAATTTATTGTGCATTCTGTTGGCCCATATAAATTGATTAGATCTTTTTCAGGCAGTGTTTCAAAAAATTGTAAGGCGAGCTGTTTAGTAAGCGTTTCACCCCCACTGAACACGTGAGACAATGAGTTGCACAATTGAATACAAGGCGAATCAAGCAAGGCTTGTAAAAGGGTAGGAACACATTGCAAAACGGTCACTTGTTTTTCAATGATTAAATCAATAAGTGCAAGCGGATCGCGATACATTCCTACTTCACTTGTAACAACACAAATACCGATTGCATTAGCTAAAATCTCCCATTGGGCTGCATCAAAGCTAAAAGGCGTTTTTTGTACAATACGAGTTGATTGGCTAAAGCTATGCTCTTCTTTTAGCCACAGAAGCTGATTAACAATACTGCTATGTTCAATGATGACGCCTTTTGGATCACCTGTGCTTCCAGAGGTGTAAATCATATAAGCAAGGTTATCTTGTGATAGTGGCGCATAATATGACGTATTATCATCAACATCATCTATTGAAATCACAGTAATGTCGCTGCTAACCAATGCAGTAATTTGCTCTTTTAAATGTGCTTGAGTTAAAACTAAGCGCGCTTTAGAGTCTTTTAGCATATAGCTAATACGTTTTTCAGGGTATTCAGGAGACAGTGGAAGGTATCCGCATCCTGCATAAATAGCTCCCCACACACCAAAAATTAAGTCAGGCGATGGATCGACAAACAAACCAACATATTCACCTTGCTTAGCACCATGCTGATGGAGTAAAGAGGCAATGTTAGCTGATTTTTTATCCAGCATTTTATAGCTCCAATCTCCTTGGTTACTAATTACTGCAGTTTCATCAGGTGTTTCAATAATTTGCTTTTGAATTAAATCAAACAATGTTCGAGTATCACTTTCTCCTAAAAAAGATATCTGATCTTGCTCAAGGTTTTCGGTTCGATTTAGTTGGTTATGTAGTTTCATTTCTATGCCTATTCCTTTATTTAAAATTTTATAGATGACTAATTTTTGAATTGCCTTGTTAAAAATGAGTACTACACATAACTCTCATGTAACAAAGTTAGGTAAAAGATAATACATACAATCTTAATGTCAAGTATCTTTGTGTAAAGATACTTGTTGTGATGAGTCTTGTCGTAGAGGTTGTTGTGAGTTATATTGGTTTATCAATTTAAATTAGAGTAGTAGATATGATGAAAAATGATCTTGTTGACGTCGTTATAGCCCAGTGGAATAAAGAAAGACCTGATTTAGACCCTTCGCCTATGGGAGTTATGGGCCGACTCGTTCGTACCGATGCAATGTTTAGCAAAGAATTACAAACTGTATTTGGCCGTTTTGGCCTCAATGGTGGCGAATTTGATGTATTAGCGACAATTAGGCGTTCAGGAAAACCGTTTACATTAAGTCCAAATCAACTATTGCAGACATTAATGCTAACCTCAGGCTCAATGACAAACCGTATCGATAAACTAGAAGCTAAAGACTTGGTTGCACGCAGCTCAGATCCTAACGACCGTCGAGGCGTTATGGTGTCTTTAACTGAGAAAGGTTTTCAATTGATTGATCAGGTTGTAGAGGAGCATATCGCAAAAGGGCAGTCTTTATTGTCACCTTTAGATAAGTCGGAGCAGCAGCAACTCGCAGTATTACTTAAAAAATTACTTTTAGGCCTTTCTAGCTCTACTTATAAATAAGGCCAGTTGGCCTTTCAGGAGCACAATTTGTTCTATCTAGGGCATGTTGATCTTTGTGGATTAAAATTTGTTCAATCGAGGAGCGATTTAATCGTGGCGCGAGATTTGTAACTTGGTAGCTTTGGTAACGCTCCTGCATCACCTTACTAACTTATCTTTATGTAAGAATAGGTAAATTCGCGCAAAGCTTCCGCGCCCTACTCACGGCTTTTATTTACATCTATGTAGCAGCAAAGAGTAAATCGCCCCTAGGACGAACCTAAGGGCTACGGATGTTTGGCACTTACGCTGCGTTATCGCCTATTTATGGGGAATAATCACACGACATAAACTCTGCCTCGCCTAACTACCAAACCTACAGCTGCAAAATTAATCACGAAAGCTCGACACGCTCTAATATAGATTCACTTTGTTTCTCAGATAGCGATGCACTTTTATCTACCATTGTAGGATAATCGGTATAACCGGTTTCGTCGCCACCATAAAACGTATCGGGATCTACATTATTAAAAGAAGCATTTAACTTAGTACGTTCTACCAAATCAGGGTTTGCTAAAAAGAGTGCCCCTAATGCCACACCATCGCATAAATTTTCATTTAACACATCTGATGCAATAGCAGGGGTTACAGGGCCATCTTGCCAAGATTTGTGAGGGTTTAATATAAGCTTACCTAACCATTGGTTACGGATCTGCTGAGTGTGCTCACGGTTAGCCGCTTCCATAATATGCAAATACGCCAGATCAGTTGGCAACTGACTAATAAGAGTTTGGTAGAGCACTGCACTGTCTTGTTCAATAATGTCATTGTAAGTATTGTCGGGAGAAATACGAATACCGACTCTTTTAGCACCAATAGCTTGTGTAACAGCCGCCACTACTTTTAGCGTAAATCTTAAACGGTTTTTGACGCTACCACCAAATAGATCGGCTCTATTATTTGTATTGCTTGCCATAAATTGGTGAAGTAAAAAACCATTTCCTGCGTGTATTTCTACCCCATCAAAACCTGCCTGAATCGCTAATTCAGCTGATTTTGCGAAGTCTTCAATGGTTGCTGTAATTTCATCTAATGTCATTTCTTTTGGTGTAGGGTAGCTCTTTGGCCCTGTTGGTGTAAAAGCGTCTCCGGTAGCTTTAATTGCTGAAGGCGCTATTGATTGATGAGCACTGGGGTATAATTCAGGATGCCCAATACGACCAGAATGCATCAATTGAGCTACAATTTTGCCTCCCCTTTTATGTACTGCTTCAGTAATGGGCTGCCAGCTTTTCACATGTTGTAAATTATGTAGCCCTGGGGAGTTCATAAAACCTTGACCAATTTGGTTAGGTTGAATACCTTCAGAAATAATTAACCCAGCTGTTGCTCTTTGAGCATAATAGGTTGCCATAAGAGGCGTTGCTAATCCTTCAGCTGTTGCCCTGTTTCTACTCATTGGTGCCATTACAAAGCGATTGCTTGCGTTGATTTTCCCAAAACGAGCTTCTGTAAATAAGTTGTCCATGTTTACTTCCTTTAACTAGTTTTTTTGTTTAGTGATGGTTCCAGATTAAAATTGGAACTTGATTTTTTAAACAGCTGTACTTGAGATATAACAATGGCTAATACAATAATGACAGCGCCTAATGTTTGACTCATCGTTAGCCTTTGCGAAAGAATAAAATAACCCAATAATGTTGCTGAGATTGGGCTTGCAAACGATATAAAAGACACCGTAACAACTGGCAGTTTTTCAATAGCTTTAAACCAAACTATATAAGCGAACAAGGCGCCAATGATACTTAAGTAGGAATAACCAATTATATTGTCCACTGTTAGGTTACTAGGTAAGCCTTCTTGTACTAATCCAATCGGGAGTAAAAATAATCCACCTACAACGAGTTGCCAGCCTGTAAAAGTATATAAATTAACGTCAGCAGGCTTGCCCCATTTTTTTGTTAATACTATTCCCGTGGCCATTGAAGCGGCACCAATTAAACCTGCAATAACACCTTGAACAGGTAAATTCATATTTGGTTCTAAGACCAACATCGCGACTCCAACAGCCGCAATTGCACAAGCAATAAATTGCCTTAAATTAAGGGTATCTTTAAAGAGTAGCGCACCAAGTATCATGACTATGATAGGTTGGCACGACATAACAAGTGCAGCTACACCACCGGGTAATAGATAGGCTGCTACAAATAAACAGTAAAAAAAGCCACCAATATTAAGTATGCCAAGCACGATAGAACGCACCCACCAGATGCCTTTAGGTAGCTTTCGACCAATCAGTACTAATAAAATACCAGCAGGTAAAGCACGAAGTGTTGACGCTATTAAAGGCATATCTGGCGGTAATAGCTCGGTCGTTACTATGTATGTACTGCCCCAAATTGTTGGGGCAATCATAGCAACTAACATCCAAAGTATTAGTTGTTTATTTGTCATACGGCCCCCACATCGGTCGTACCGAAGTAGCGATCTCCGAAGTCGCCAATTCCAGGTATCATAAATGCGTTTCCATTTAGATACTCTTCAATTGAAGACGTGACTATTTGAATTTTTTTAAATTGCTGAGTAACTTTTTGAATCCCCTCAGGGGAGCACAAAAGATTAACAAAAATGATATTTTCTTCTAAAACACCAGCATCTATAAGCACCTGAATAGCACAAATTGCAGAGCCGCCTGTCGCCAACATAGGTTCGAATATCAGCACGCGACATTTAGCGATATGATCCGGAAGTTTTGAATAATAAAGAGTTGGCAATTTTGTGACGACATCGCGTTGTATTAAAATTTTTCCAATGGGAATTTTTAAGTCAATATGACGCAGCTCATTTTCCATACTTTCACCAGCACGAACCACAGAAACGGCACATATTGGATCTGCAAACTGCTTGCCTTTGTATGTTTCTCCCACGGGAGTAGTTACATCGAGATCTTTAAATGGTACTAATTCTAAGCTTTTTTCAATCAGCAGACGAAACACTTGATCAGCATAAAAAATGAATTGGCTTTTACTCGCTACCTTGTCACGCATTTTTGCATGCAGGTATTTTAGTCTATTTGTTTGCGGTAACTCGATCACACTACTTGAGAGTATTTGTGAGTCTTCTTTATATATTTGAATAACTTGATTTGCATTCATAACGCTCTCCCTATTTGAGTCTGCCAGATTAGGGGTGTTAATCTGGCAGTGAATTATATTAAGCATTGATCTCCGAGAATGCTTTTTCAGCTTCGCGAATGAATTTCTTCACCTTAGCGGCATCTTTTCTGCCGTCGCTACCTTCTAATCCCGTATGTGAATCAACTGCGGCTGGTTTAACCTTATAGATTGCATCAGCTACATTTTCAGGCGTTAAACCGCCAGCCATCATTAGAGGTTTTGGAGATCGTCTAACAAGTTCAGCGCTTACGTCCCAGTTATGCGTTAAACCAGTAGCGCCTTTAGCACCCGTTTTAGGGTTAAACGTATCAGTGATAAACATGTCAACAAAGTCAGCCATGGTATCAACAATTTCTAACAGCTCTTCAGCATTGTCTTCTTTCACAACAAGGCTTTTTAATAAGAAAAGATCAGGGCGCAGCTCTCTAAGCTTTTTCATTTCTGCCACACTAATATCACCGTGTAGTTGAACTGCTTTTACACCTAGCTCACTGCAATAACCGCTCACTTCTTCAGCATCTACCATATAGCTAATCAACACACCGGCTTGAGGCTCACTTAAGCCTTTAATAATGCTCATTGCATCTGTTTCAGAAATATCATCTTTTCCAGAAGGTAAGCGCAAAGGAAAGCCAAGCCACTCAATGCCAGACTCCAGCATTAGATTTGCTTCTTCTCGGTCGATAATGCCAGCTACTTGAATAATGTTTTTCATAATGTTCTCCAATTTAAAGTTAAAGGGTTGTAAAGAATCTCGACGTAAAGATATGTAAGAATTAACTTTGTGTCAAGTATCTT
Organism: Pseudoalteromonas sp. S3431; assembly: GCF_000690035.1. Lineage (NCBI taxonomy): Bacteria > Pseudomonadati > Pseudomonadota > Gammaproteobacteria > Alteromonadales > Pseudoalteromonadaceae > Pseudoalteromonas > Pseudoalteromonas sp. S3431. The sequence goes on along the minus strand of NZ_JJNY01000041.1, from coordinate 33,158 downwards.
TATGTGAAGATATTAAATTAATATACGTTTAGCTGTTTCATAGAGTTGTTGAAGACTGATATTTTTATATCGTAATTATTTAAAAAGTTAACATAAGCAATAGTTTAAGTGGGTTTTTGAAGTGGTGCAGGGCGATTGGAAGCTTACTAAAAAATAATTTTCGGCCTTAAAAAAACTTAACGTATTGAGCGTAAGTCTTAAATAAAAACAATATTTAGGCATTTAAAAAATTATATGGTGTGGGTATGGTTATCAAAACGTTAAGTTAACGAGGTCGTAAACGCGGACAAGAACAGTTGGCTTTGTCCGTGCCCCACCAAATTATTTTTAGCTGGTACAATGGCATTTGTATAACTATGTGCAGCAAGGGAGTATATGGAAAAGCAAGAAATAATAAGATTCATTAAGGATATACAATGTAAGTTTCCAGATGTGATCCCGCTAATGGATAAACACGAAAGTTGGGCGCTTACTTTTCGCATGGAAGAGTTTGCAAACTTAACAACTTTTGCATTCAACGAAAATAAAGTCACTAATGCTCTAAAGCACTTGTCATATATGAGTCTAAAATTAGACTCTGCAAGTCCTGCTGAACTTGAGTACATAGACACTTATTACGTTGAGCACTTATTTTGCAAGGCCACTCCCATTGGAATTGAAATAGGTTGGCCACTTGTTCCTGACATACTTAAAAAACTGTATTTAGATTTTCACGGGCAAGCGCCTAAAATACGTTGAGAATAGAAGCAAGTCGTTTTTATTTGTTTTCATTTAAAATCAAAATCTGCTCCCAAAAGCTGTTAAGTAGAAGCCATTGTTCTCAACTTCATAAGAGATTTTTATTAAACTCCGTTATACTTCCTACAATTGAATATGCCAAATGAAGTAAATAGGCCGCTAACAGCAATGAGTACAGAAATTCTTTTCCATACTATTTTTCCACACGAAACCAGTAAAACATGGGTTGTATTTGTCCATGGAGCCGGTGGTAGTTCGGCAATCTGGTTTCGTCAGCTTAAAGCGTATAAAAAAGAATATAATGTGTTGTTGCTTGATCTTCGCGGTCACGGCAAATCGAATAATCTACTACAAAACTTTGTTGATAATAATTATTCATTTAATAATGTCTCTAAAGACATCATAGATGTGTTAGATCATAACAATATTACCAGCGCACACTTTGTTGGTATTTCATTGGGCACAATTCTTATTCGAAATATTGCTGAAATTGCGCCGCAATATGTTTCTAGCATGGTGCTAGGTGGAGCGGTTACTCGTTTTAATACTCGCAGTAATACATTGGTTTATTTAGGTAATACTTTTAAACACTTCCTGCCTTATATGTGGTTGTATCGCTTATTTGCTTTTATTATGATGCCGAAAAAGCGTCATAAAGAATCTCGACTTTTGTTTGTTCGTGAAGCAAAGCGCTTGTGCCAAAAAGAGTTTATAAAATGGTTTAAATTAGCCATGGATGTAAATCCTTTAATGCAATATTTCAAAGAAAAAGACATTGATATTCCCATTCTGTACATTATGGGTAAGGAAGATCATATGTTCCTTGGCCCTGTTAAAGAAATGGTTAAGCGTCATAAAAACAGCGTACTGCAAACTATTCACCATTGTGGCCATGTCTGTAATGTGGAACGTCCTGACTTATTCAATCAGCACTCGCTTGCTTTTATCGCCCAGCAAAATCGTTAAGGGTTGTTGCTTTTAGAAAGCTTTCAGTTAATGGTAGGTAATTAGTAAATTGGATTAGGTCATTCTTTTTGGCTTTCGTCCTAAACTAAAAACAAGACCTGCTCCTGAAGGGCATAGCTTTCCTGCACATCCCAATTGATAAGCAATGTTTACATTAGAGCTCTCTGATGTAAATATGTGATTAGTTTTATGAAGTTGGCCTTTCAATATTGGAACCGGAGAAAAATACATAAATGGAATTTAAATCACATAAAATAATTATTGATCCAAACGATCCTTTTAAGAATGATAAGCTTGGACGAAAACCTCATGTCGAAAACTTTACTACACTCCTCAAAAATATTAGCTCACCGATAGTTTTATCCGTAAATGCTCCTTGGGGACAAGGTAAAACTACATTTTTGGAGATGTTAGAAGCTAACCTAAAAATAAATGATTGTTCGGCAATTTACTTTAGTGCTTGGGAAACTGATTTCGTTAATGATCCACTGCAAGCATTTCTGGGCGAGGTTAATAAAAAAATAGAGTCTCTTGCTGAAGGAGATAAAGAGAAAAGTAAGGCATGGGTTAAAGCCAAGAGTGCAGGTGCACAAATTTTAAAAAAAGGTTTACCCGTGCTAGTAAAGCTCGCTACTGCTGGAATAATTGATGCTGAAAAAATAATTGAAGCTGAAGCAGCAAAATTCACGGAGGGATTATCTAAAGATTTTTTGGATGATTATACAAAGAGTAAAGAGGCTATTACTTCTTTTAAAGAAAATGTGTCAAAAACTTTGAAAAATGAAGATGGAGCTACAAGCCAATTATTTATTATTATTGATGAATTGGATCGATGCAGACCTACCTACGCAATTGAGTTACTAGAGAGAATAAAACATCTTTTAGATATTGAAGGCCTTGTATTCGTAATTGCAATGGATAAACTTCAACTGTCTCATAGCGTTAAAGGGGTCTACGGTGCAGGGTTTGAAGCAATGGGTTATCTTAGGCGGTTTATTGATATTGAGTATATTTTACCTGATAGTGATTTAGACGCATTTATTGAACAGCTTTATAAAATATTTGAGTTTGATACTTTCTTTCATAAAAGAACTCAATACCAAGCATTTAGATACGAAAAAGATCACTTAAAGAATACCTTTAAACTATTGGCAAAAGCTAAAAAACTGTCCTTAAGGGAAGTAGAGCAGTTATTTGCGAAAGTAAATTTAGTAGTTAAATCTACAGCTGAAAATGTGTATCTATACCCTGACTTACTGGCATTCTTGATTGTTGCTAAAGAGTTCTATTACGAAAGTTATAGTGGGTATATTAATGGAGGTGATACACCAGAAAACCTGATTCAAGTTCTTCATTCAATAACCCCTAGTTTGAAATCAATAGATTCTAGAGCGTGCGCAGTAATTGAAAGCTCTTTAATTGGAGCAAAAAACGACAGATACCACGGTAATATTGGAGACGCACTAAAGTACCATGAGGATATAATTTCTGATGAAAGTACTAGTACAGAAGAGCAAGGCTATTCGAATGATGTAGTACAATTAACAAAAAGTTTTGACGGGTTTAGAAATTCGATTAATTTAGAGAGTTTAAAGCAGAGGATAGAAATGCTAGAAAGCTTCAAATTCAATAGTTAATATAAAGTCCTGTTGTAGTTAAGCTATCAATTGTCTTTTTAACAACCGATAGCTAACCACTTAAAACAGGGCTTACTCTTCTATCGCACTCACTACAAAATACGGATTTAAGTACTCATCTTTGGTGTTATAAATAAGCGGGCTGCCATCAAGTTTAGTGACTTTAGCACCGGCTATTTCGGCGATGGCATGGCCTGCGCCCGTATCCCATTCACAAGTTGGGCCTAAGCGCGGGTAAATATCAGCGCTGCCTTCGGCGACTAAACACAGTTTTAGTGAGCTGCCTTTAGACACCATTTCAACCTCATCAAAGCGTTTTACAAACTCGGCTAAATCGGGTGATGGGTGAGAGCGGCTGCCTACAACACGAATTAACCCTTTGTTAGGTTTAGTGGTTACTTTAAGCTCAATTCGCTCATCGCCTTTATCTTTAAACGCGCCAATTGCTTCGGCGGCTAAGTACGATACGCCGAGTGCGGGTGCATCTACTACGGCTAAAATAGGAATACCGTTTTTAATTAGGGCGATGTTTACGGTAAATTCACCGTTCTTTTTAATAAATTCTTTAGTGCCGTCGATTGGGTCAACTAACCAGTAGCTTTTCCACGTTTGGCGTACATCCCAGCTTATGTCGGCGTTTTCTTCACTGAGTATTGGAATGTCTGGGGTGAGTTGGTGTAGCCCTGCCACAATCAGTTTATGAGCTGCTAAATCGGCGTCGGTTACGGGGCTTTCATCGGCTTTGTACTCAACGTTAAAATCCTTTTCGTAAATTCTCATTATCGCTTGGCCTGCTTTGCGGGCAAGGATGAGGGTTTCTTCTAGCAGTTCGGTTTGATTCATGGGGTTAACCTATATTATGTGCTTTTGTTTTAGATACGTTATCAGTTGTGTAACCGATTGGTCTAGGGTGTTTTTACTTGTATCTAAAATTATTTCTGGATTGTTTGGCACTTCGTAGCTTGAATCGATACCAGTGAAGTGTTTTATCTCTCCAGCGCGGGCTTTTTTGTACAAGCCTTTTGGATCGCGGCTTTCGCATACATCCAGTGGGGTATCGATAAATACTTCGATAAATTCGCCGTCATCTACTAGGCTGCGCACCATGTCACGTTCTGCTCTAAAAGGCGATATAAACGCAGTAAGTACTAACAAGCCAGCGTCGGTCATTAGTTTTGCGGTTTCGCCCACGCGGCGTATGTTTTCAATGCGGTCTTCGTCGCTAAAGCCTAGATCTTTACACAAACCGTGGCGTACGTTGTCGCCATCGAGCAGGTAAGTGTGCGTACCTTGCTGATTAAGCGCCGCTTCTAGTGCGTTTGCTACGGTGCTTTTGCCAGAGCCTGAAAAGCCGGTAAACCATAAAATAGCGGGCTTATGTTTTTTTTGCTCACTACGCTGTGCTTTTGTCGTTGCGTAGTTATGCCAAACTATATTTTCATCCATAGTGAGAGTCTCTTATGCTGTGAGCGCAGGTATTAAAACGGAAATACCAGCGGGATCAGGGTTAATACCGTGATTGAATAAATAATAGAAAGGGGTAAGCCCATCACTATGTAATCTTTTAAGCGATAGTTACCCGCGCTATAAACCATTAGATTAGTTTGATACCCAAATGGCGATATAAAGCTGGCTGATGCGCCAAAGGCAACCGCCATAATAAACGGTAGCGGGTCTACATTAAAACCAACCGCGAGCGAGTAAGCAACAGGGAACGACAAGGCAGCTGCTGCGTTATTAGTAATAAGCTCGGTAAATAATACGGTCATTAAAAATATGGCAATAAATGCGCCGTACGGGCCAAAATCCCCAAGTACCATAAACATGGCGTCGGATATTTGCCCGGCAAGTCCGGTGCCTATCATTAATTTAGCAAGGCCAATGGCGCTGCCTACTACCACTAATAACTCGATAGGAAAACGGCGTTTTACTTCGTTAAGTTTTATGGTGCCACTGAGCATTAAGCCAATCAGTAATACTAATAAGCCTTTAACCAGCGGCACTATGCCAATAATGCTTAAACCCAGTACTGCGGCAAAGCTTAGTAACACAATGTTTGATTGTTTAGGCGCAAGGTGGGCTTGTAAGTCAAACCCTGAAATATACACAAATTCGCGCTTTAAATTAGGCAAGCTGTAAAAGTTTTTGCCTGGTGCGAGTATAAGTGAGTCGCCAGCTTGTAATTGCACTTGCCCAAGGCCGCCTTGTAAGCGGTCGTGCCCACGGCGAATAGCAATAACGGCTGCATGAAACTGCTCTCTAAAGCGGGCTTCTTTTACGGTTTTGCCAATAAATTTTGAAGATTGACTTACGACTACTTCTACTAAGTGTTCTATGTCTTTTTGATGATTTTCGTGCACTACTTTTAGGCCGTCGAAACGGGTAAGTAATGGCACCGATTTTATGTCACCTACAAACAGCAGCACGTCGTCTTTTTGAATAATTTGCTGTGGAGTGACTGCGCAAATGCGGCTCCCGTCGCGAATGATTTCAGCAAGGAATAAGTCTTTTAAATCACGCAGGCCGTTTTCTTCTACGGTTTGGCCTATTAATTTTGAGCTTGCTTGTACTTTACCTTCTAGGTAAAAAGGCACGACTTCTTGGTCGCTTTTACCGTTGTCGGGTAAGTATTTAAGCATTACTAAAATGGTAATTAGGCCTACGCTTAGCGCGCCCAAACCCACTAAGGTAAAGTCAAAAAAGCCCAGCGGTTCCATGCCCGCATCAACAGCAAAGCCATTGACGATTAAGTTGGTTGATGTACCAATAAGCGTAATAGTGCCGCCCAAAATAGCAGTGTACGACAGTGGTAATAATAGCTTTGAAGGGGAGTGATTAGGATTGTCTTTTATCGCGGTAATAAGCGATGCAACAACGGCGGTATTGTTAGTGAACGACGATAAAAAGGCGGTTGATAATCCCAATTTTGTTACCGATTTTACTAAACTACCTTTAGATAGTGATTGCGCTAACTTTTGAATTAGGGTGGTTTTTTCTATTGCGGTCGACACTAATACCAGTAATACCAAGGTAATAAGCGACGGGTTAGCGTAATTAACTAACATGCTTTCAAGATCAATTAATCCGGTTAAATAACTAGTACCAATGGCACTTACAAATAACCATGCTGGATTAATACGAGTGCCAAAAAGGCACCCGACTAAGGTAAGCATAATGCCTGTTAAAACGAGCTGTTCTACCATGCTTTTAAATTCCTAACAGGCTAAAGTTAACTTATAACTTAGAAATATCAAGCGCTTGCCAATGCGGAAAGTGCTTGCGTACTAAGCTGTTAAATTCAACTTCAAATTCGCTAAAGTTACTTTGCTGTGCTTGGCTTTGCAGTACTTGCTCAATCATACCCGCAGCAACTGTTAGGTTTGATAAGCGATCGATTAGGATAAACGAGCCTGTTTCGTGATTGCTGTGGTACTCGTCTGCCAAAATAGTTTCGGTTAGTTCAAGTGTTACAATCGCAATTTCGTTTAACTGTAATGAGTCGCTAGTGCCGTGCTCAAGCGTGTTCACATCAATTGTGTAATCAATCTTTTTAACAATAGCTGAGGTGTTTTTGCTGCCTAGTTTTAGGTTATAGCTTTTACCTAATACTAATGGCGATTCATGCATCCACACAATTTTAGCTTGCAACTGGTTAGTTACAGCGGCCGTTGAGTTTGCAGGTACTATTACATCCCCTCGGCTAATATCAATTTCGTTATTTAGGGTAACGGTAATTGCTTGGCCTGCTTCTGCGCTATCTAGGTTGCCATCAAAGGTAACAATTTCTTTAATGCTTGATGTTTTACCCGACGGTAATACTTTTATTGCATCGCCTACATGTATCTTGCCTGATGTAAGTGTGCCCTGAAAACCACGGAAGTTTAAGTTAGGGCGCACGACATATTGCACAGGTAGGCGCGCTTCAAAGCCTGTATCTGTTTCGGCTGCTGGCGAATCTTCTAGTAATTCTAGTAGCGGCTTGTCGGTGTAATACGGTGTATGTGCAGAGCGTGTTACTACGTTGTCGCCTTTAAGCGCCGACATAGGCACAAACTTAATGTTTGATACGTTAAGTTGCTCAGCAAATTTAAGGTAATCGGCCTTAATTTTTTCATACACGGTTTCGTCAAAATCAACGATATCCATTTTATTAACGGCAACAACAAACTGTTTAATGCCCAGCGAGTCACAAATAAAGCTATGGCGCTTAGTTTGTACTTGTACGCCGTAACGCGCATCAACCAAAATAATGGCGACATCGCTTGTTGATGCACCCGTTACCATGTTGCGGGTGTATTGCTCGTGCCCAGGCGTGTCGGCAATAATAAATTTACGCTTAGCCGTTGAAAAGTAACGGTACGCTACGTCAATGGTAATGCCTTGCTCACGCTCAGCTTGTAGGCCATCAACTAATAATGCAAGGTCAAGATCTTCACCTGCATTACCTACTTTTTCGTTATCTTTATGAAGGGCTGCTAGCTGATCTTCATAAATTTGGTGGCTGTCGTGCAGTAGGCGGCCAATCAATGTTGATTTACCGTCATCTACGCTGCCACAAGTAAGCATGCGTAATAAGCTTTTGTCTTGTTGGCGTGCTAGGTAGGCGTCTATGCCTATTTCTTTTACTTCGTTAAATGTATCGTTATTTTGGCTAGACATTAAAAATACCCCTCACGTTTTTTCTTCTCCATTGAGCCGGCTGAATCATGGTCAATAACACGACCTTCACGTTCAGATGACGTAGATAGCAGCATTTCTTCGATGATTTCGGTTAAAGTACTGGCTGTTGATTCAACTGCACCGGTAAGTGGGTAGCAGCCTAATGTACGAAAACGTACAGATTTCATTTGCGGTACTTCACCTTCATTAAGAGGCATACGCTCATCGTCAACCATAATTAAAGTACCGTCGCGCTCAACTACTGGGCGATCTTTAGCTAGGTACAATGGCACCATTTCGATGTTTTCTTGATAAATGTATTGCCAAATATCAAGCTCAGTCCAGTTAGACAACGGGAAAACACGAATGCTTTCGCCCGGATTAACTTGGCTGTTGTAGGTATTCCAAAGCTCAGGACGTTGGTTTTTAGGATCCCAACGGTGGTGTTTGTCGCGGAATGAATAAACACGCTCTTTTGCGCGTGATTTTTCTTCGTCGCGGCGTGCGCCACCAAATGCAGCATCAAAACCATATTTGTTAAGTGCCTGCTTTAAGCCTTGGGTTTTCATTATGTCAGTATGTTTACCCGAGCCATGCGTAAACGGGCCTACACCCATTTCAATGCCTTCTGGATTTTTGTGTACCAGTAGATCAAAGCCGTATTCTTTAGCTATACGGTCGCGAAACTCAATCATTTCACGAAACTTCCAATTGGTGTCTACGTGTAATAACGGAAACGGAATTTTTGCAGGGTAAAATGCTTTACGCGCTAAGTGCAAAAGTACCGACGAATCTTTACCAATAGAGTAAAGCATTACTGGGTTCTCAAACTCAGCGGCGACTTCGCGCATGATTTTGATACTTTCAGCTTCAAGTTGCTGAAGGTGAGTTAAAGCCATTGTTAGTCGTCCTACTAAAATGATTAAAAGTTACAAATTTAAAATTCGGTTATGTATTTGATACATCTGTTAGTGGCTGTGCAAAGCTGCTTGTTTGCTCGTTTTCCCCAAACCAGGCTAGTTGCGAGTGCAGGGCGGCTACTTCGCCAATAATGAGTAGCGCAGGCGATATAATGCTGTTGCGCTGGATTAAGTCGGCAAGTTCGCCTAATTGGCCTGTTACTACACGCTGATTTTTACGTGTACCGTTTTCGATAATGGCAACAGGGGTGTCGGCTTTGCGACCATGCTTTAAAAGCTCGCTTTGTATGTGCGGCGATTTAATTACGCCCATGTAAATAGCAAGCGTTTGATTTGCTTTTGCCAGCGATTGCCAATCAAGTTCTTGACCGTCTTTTTTACAGTGGCCAGTTACAAATTGAATGGCTTGTGCGTGGTCACGATGCGTTAGCGGAATACCCGCATACGCACTACAACCTGCAGCGGCTGTAATACCCGGTACAATTTGATAATTTACGTTGTTAGCAGCTAGTACTTGTACTTCCTCGCCACCACGGCCATAAATAAACGGGTCACCACCTTTAATGCGGCATACTTTTTTGCCTTGTTTAGCAAGGTCGACCAGCATTTGGTTGGTATCTTCTTGAACAACACTATGATCGCCTAAACGTTTGCCTACACAAATAAGGTCAGCATCACGGCGCACTAGTTCCATAATTTCGTCAGAGACTAAAAAGTCATAAACGACGACGTCGGCTTGTTGCATAAGTTGCAGTGCTTTAAGAGTTAAAAGCTCTGGATCGCCAGGGCCTGCACCTACTACATATACTTCGCCTTCAGGTTCTGCTTTCGCATCTAGCATTTGCTCTAGTTGCTGCTGTGCGGCTTGGGTATCGCCGGTTTGTACTTTACTCACGACAGATGAGTCGAACACGCCTTCCCAAAATTGGCGGCGGTCTGAAAAATGCTTAAAGCGTTTTTTTACTTTGTCTCTAAAGCCACCGACAAGTGTTGCAAGTGGGCCAATATGATGTGGAATAAGAGTTTCGAGCTTTTCGCGTAAGCGACGTGCAAGTACGGGCGCTGTGCCAGCACTTGATATAGCAATCGTAATTGGGTCACGGTCAACAATGGATGGGAATATAAACGTACATTTAGGTTGGTCATCAACCACGTTTACAAATACATTGCGGGCATTGGCAAGTTCAAATACGTTGTTGTTTACTTCATCGCGGTCGGTTGCTGCAATAACAAGCATTTTGCCATCGAGATGCGACTCATCAAAATAAGCATCAATAAGCTTTACTTCATTATTATGCGCATGCTCTTTTAGTTCGTCGCAAAACCAAGGCGCTACTAAAGTAACGCTCGCTCTCGCTTTTAAAAACGCGCGACATTTGCGTAATGCGACCTCTCCACCGCCAACAACCAATACTGGTTTGTTGTCGAGTTTGGTAAAGATAGGTAAATACTGCACGTTAATAAGACCCCTAAACAAATTCAAATATAAGAAAACGCTTTATTCTGATAAGCAGAATATAGCGGCTATCAATAAGTAAAAAATAATTAAAACCAAGTTGATATAACTAAAAGTTATAATAGGTGGGCTTTTTAGGCCTAAGAGTTAGTTAACAAGGGATTGCGCCGAGTTACAAGTAAAATAAACAGCTTATAGTGTTTGGTTATGAGCTATAGCGAGTTTGGTTTAATTTGTTAATATGGAGGCATATCAAATTTTGTACTCAAGAAGTAACGGAGCTCTAATGACACAACAACAAAAAGAAGCTGCATTAGCAGTCGCACTGATGGATTTAACAAGCTTAAATACCAGCGATACAACCAAAAGCATTCAAGCACTTGTTGATAGCATAAACCCTACCTTAGGTACACCTGCTGCAGTATGTGTTTATAGCGACTTTGTTGATGATGCAAAAATAGCACTCGCAGCACGTGGGCTTAACCACGTAAAAGTTGCAACAGTCACTAACTTCCCAACGGGTGATGCACCAATAAGTGATGTAATTAACGAAACACTTATTGCAATAGAGCGCGGTGCTGATGAGATTGATTTGGTTATTCCTTATAAAAAGTTAATCGCGGGCGATGCTCAAACTGTACTTAACTATGTAAGCGAAAGTAAAAAAGCGTGTGGGTCGCGCGCCCAGCTAAAAGTAATAATAGAAAGCGGCGAGCTAAAAACTGACGCGCTTATTACTCAAGCCACGGAGCTTGCAATTGAAGGTGGTGCTGATTTTGTAAAAACCAGTACGGGTAAAGTCGCTGTAAATGCCACGCTTGAATCAACAAAAATTATGCTCAGTGCAATTAAAAATACTGGTAAGCATGTTGGCTTTAAAGCCGCCGGTGGTGTTAAAACAGTGGCTGATGCCAGTGATTATTTAGCGCTTGCACGCGCGATAATGGGCGATGATTACCTGCAAGCAAATACATTTAGGTTTGGTGCTTCAAGCTTACTGAATGATGTTTACAAGGTGTTGAATGAAACGCAGCAGTGATGAGGAAAAGCGTCAGTTAGAGCATGATGCGGCTAAATTGTTTTTACGCTGTTATGAGCAACAGCAAGGCATTCATATGCGTAATATTTGGCATAATGAGCCGAATAAACCTGACGTTAGTTGTTATCAAGAGAATGAACAGCTTGATATAGAAATTGCTCATCTATATGCCAGCGAAACAGAAGCGATGGCTGTTTTAGGACGCCCGCTGTCAATGCAAATGCAACGAGATTTGGCAGACATGGCACAAAAGCCAAGTGAACACAGATTGCGGGCTGCATTAGAGCGGTTGCTGAAACAAAAAGCGAAAAAACGTTACTATTCAGAGCGTACTTGGCTTGTTATTCGTAACGCGAGTACTATTTGGCGCAAAGCTGACTTTGAAGCCGTGATCGATGACCTTAACTTTCCAAGAACCTATCAATTTGAGCAAATTTGGTTAGTGTGTGATTTTTATCGTGGTGAGTTATTACGTGTGGATGAAAAACGGCCTATATAACAGCCGTTTTCAATTTTAAGCTTAAAGCTAATACTGATTAATTAAACTTAAACATGTTGCCTATACTTTCGAGGCTAGATTTGTTCGTTTTGGCAATACAACCACTGTCATCAAGTGACTTTTTGGTTGTTTCATCAGCTAAACCGGTTACTTTGAGTTTTTTGTCTTGCTGATACTCACGAAGCGCGATAACTGTTTTACGATCGTATTCAACATCTTGTGTTTCAAACTCTTCGTAGTCAGGCTGATTTCTTAGGTAACCCAAACAAACTAAGCTTAGGCGTGACATTGCTAAATCCATTTTTTCATAATGCGGCATTCTATGAGTGGGTACATCAACTGTTACAGCGCTCTTGCTGGCTGCTTTTGCGCGTTTAGTAGCTGGTGGCGGCGCAGTGTAACCCGGTGCTAACGTGTTGTTACTGTTATAGCGATAGTAGGTATCTGGAATTTTAGTTTCTAAAAACTCAACCGCTTTAATAATAACTTCACGCAGGGCTTTTTCTTTAGGGGTATCAGACCATCCACTAATATTGCCACCAACGAGTGCGCCACCAAAATTGGTTGCAGCGCCTGTGAAATCAAAATCTTTACTACCCCCTTCAACACTCGTTGCAGCTAAAATGCGTGATGTGCGAGTATCTATAAGGCGTAGATCAATTGCCATATGTGAACCCGAAAAACCGGCAGATACAGAGCTAAATACATCACCGATAAAGCCGCCACTGCCAACACTTGCACCAGAGCTATCGTCATCAAATTCTGTTACCGCAGCAATCACGACTATTTCAGCACCTTCAATCTCGCCATAAGCAGCACCCGATGAAGCGCTAACGCGACCTGAGGCTGCTAGGTCTTGTTCTGATAAAACAGCATCAAGCGCTTGGCGCTCTAAAACAATAAAGCGGTTTGTTGATACTAGAGCCGTAGTTAATTGATCAGCCATACCGTCGCCTATTTCTTTGCGCCACCATTTTGAGTTGTTAGATTTATCGGTAAAGCGTGCAACAGCAATACGAGCTTTAGGGCCATTGTATTGTTCTTGTGCAACTGCATTTATGTCTGGTGAGTTTTGACCTGAAGTGACATTTGTAGAGGTGCTTTGACAAGCGCTCAGAGTGGTCGTTAATAGTGCCGTTAATAATAGTTTTTGTGGTGCTTTTAACATATGACTGTCCTTAATTAATATGCTTAAAGGAAATGTTGTGCATTTCCTTCAATATTTATATTCATGTTAATTTAGTTAAATCAGTAGGTTAAAAATAGTACTGGTGCGAAATATTTAGTCACACAGGCGAAATTTATGAGGATTTTTCACGAAACTGTTTTGGGGACATGTTATATTTTGATTTAAAGCAGCGGGCAAAGTAGCTTTGTGAATTAAAGCCAACTTGCTGTGCTACTAAACCAATCGCAAGCTCACTATTTTTTAAAAGCTCTTGTGCAAATTCTAAGCGAATGTTTCGAATGTAATCGCTTGGTGTTAGGTTGTACAAGGCTTTCATTTTTAATTGTAAAGCGCGAGGGCTAAGATAAAGCGCAGCTGCAAATTCTTCCACGTTAAACGCTTCGTCTTGATAATGCTCTTTTACTGTCGTTTTTACACGCTCGGTAAATACATAATCTTTACTTTGCGCCATTTGTGGGTCGAGCTCGATTGTTTTTGATAAAGCAGGTAGTTGTTGTTTTAAATTTTGATTGAGTACTTCTCTAATCGTTAATAATCCTTGAACGCGGCTTAATAACAGCTGTGGTTCGAAGGGTTTACTTAAATAATCATCAGCAAGTAAGTCCAGGCCCTTTAATTTGCTGCGCGTATCAGCCTTTGCTGAAAGTAATAACACCGGAATATGGCTAATAGCCGTGTCGCTGCGCAGTGCTTTAATAAACTGATAGCCATCCATAACAGGCATCATTACATCACTTATTACCAAGTCAGGCATTTCGCTTTTACATAAAGCTAAACCTAGCTCTCCGTTAACGGCGTTTATACATACGAAGTTGCTAATAAAGAGTGACGTTAGTAAATCACGCATTTCATCGTTGTCTTCGATAATAAGAATTTTATTGTTTTTTACTGCACATAAATTATTGCTTTTAGATACAGCAAGAGCAGTAAGGTCAGAGGTTTCGTCTACTTGAGTTATTGGGAGTGAAATAGTGAAGCAACTTCCTTTGTTTAATTCACTTTTAAGTTCAATGGTTCCTTCATATTGCTCAACTAGCTGCTTTATAAGTGCTAAGCCAATACCGCTACCGCTTTGATTACTCGTATCTATGCGTGTAAATCGTTGGAAAACTGCCTCGAGGTGCTTTTTATCTATACCAACACCAGTGTCTGAGACTATGATGGTTAATATTTGTTTTTGAGTTAATAGCTGAAGTAATACTTTACCTCCGTTCGGGGTGTATTTTTGGGCGTTACTTAATAAGTTACTGATAATAGAAACTGTATGATTTGGCTCTAATTCAATGAGAATATTTTTTTGCGTTAAATCTTCAAACTCGAACGTAATATTTTTTTGTTTAAATAAAGGAGTGAAATCTTCGATTAATTGTTCAACTACCGGATTTATAGCATAGGGTGTTACGTGTTTCACTGCAGTGCTTGGGCGCTGACTGAGCTGTAAAAGTTGGTTTATTTGATCCAATAGCTTATGGCTATTACGTTGAATCATCGCTAGTTTTTGTTGGGTGTCTGAATCTTTATGACTTTTTAGTAAACTATCAAGTGGCGCTAATATTAAGCTCAATGGTGTTTTAAGTTCATGGCTAACGTTATCTAATAGCTGGGTTTTTAAGCTGCTAAGTTCTCTCTCTTTTAAGTTTGCTTGCTCTGCAACTTTAGCTCTATACCTTGCTGTTATAATTAACCACATTATAAATAATACGATAATGATGTAAGTGACATAAGCAACATTGTTCTTCCACCAGGGTGGAGTAACCGTAAGCGCAACCATCGTTTTATCATCACTCCATTGGCCGTATTGGTCTTTAACTTTTACAATAAAGTGATAGCTTCCTGCGGGAAGTTGAGAATAGCTAACTTGCCTCTGATTTTTGTTTGCGTATAAAAACTGCTTATCTAATCCAGCTAACTTGTAAGCATATTGGTATTGAGAAGGGGGCTCTGCACTGTTTAAAGCAGAAAACTTAAAACCGATAACACTGTCTTCTTCTTTAAAAAAGAGTCTGTCTGTATAGCTTATAAGCTTAGCCGCTTGAGTCTTGTTTTTTATATATTGCTGCGTCGCGACTGACTGGTTATAAATAAGTAAGTCTGTAATAACGGGTTCTGGAGGTTTGGTTGCTAGAGTTAGTTTTAACGGATCAAATTGATTAAAACCGTTAATACCACCAAAAAATAGCTCGCCGTCATTCGCTTGAAAAGCGGCGCCTAAAATAAAAGAATGATGCTGTATACCGTTTGCGGGTAAAAAATGCTGCATTTGTTGGGTTTGAGGAGCGTAACGGGTTAGGCCTTGGTTGCTGCTTAGCCACAAGTAACCGCTGCTGTCTTGTTTAATTGCAAAAATATTATCGTTAAGCAAGCCATCGAACTCTGTAATGTTTATTACTTTGTTTGTTTGGATATTTAACTTATTTAACCCGCCAAAAGTACCTACCCATAAAGTGTTTTTATCTTGTAAATGCAAGGATGTAACCATGTCATGCGTTAAACTATTAGGCTTTTTAAGATCGCTTTGGTAATGAGTGAAAGTTTCATCATTTAAAGAAAATTTATTTAATCCTACGCGGGTTCCAGCCCATATCGCGTTGTTCTCACTGTCATAAGTAATACTAAAAACAGTATTATTTGAGATGCTATTTTTATCTGCGCTGTATTTAAAGTGTGTAACTTGCAATGTATCGGGATTAAATCGCGTTAATCCTTCATTACTGCCCAGCCACAAATTACCAATATGGTCGCCCTCGATTGCATAAATACGGTTACTGCTGAGTTGGTGACTTTGCATAGTAAAAGCTGAAAAGCTATCATTAACTGGGTTATAAAGCAGTAAACCACCTCCATACGTGCCTACCCATATGCGCTTATTGGCATCTTCATAAAGACTAAATATATTGTTATTAGTTAGGCCAATATTGTGGTTTTTATCTGCTTTATAGTGTTTAAATCCAGTGTCAGTTTGTTTGTTAAGTCCGTCGCGCGTGCCCACCCAGAGTATGTTGTTACTATCTTTGAGTATTGCTCTTACAAAGTCATTCGAAATCGAAGCCGAGTTATTGCTTTGATGCTTTTGATGACCAAACTGAATCTGTCTTTTATCATAGCGATGTAACCCATAACCATCTGTACCAATCCAAATAATCCCTTTAGGGTCTTGGTAAAGTGACAATAAGTGGTCGTTAGCTAAGCCATGCTTTAAATTTGGAGAGTAAGTAAGTTGCTGAAACTGTTTACTTAATAAAATATCTTTAGTTTGATAATAAAGACCATGGCCATAAGTGCTTACCCATAGGTTTTTTTCATCATCAATAAGCATATCAGTTACCCAAACATTTTTGAGTTGCTCAAAGTTATAAAATGCGAGTGTGTTTAAGTCAAAAACACTTAGACCAGTTTTGCCTCCTATAATAAATTTGCCGTTTGGTGCTTTTTTTAATTGCCAGAGCTGTTTAGGGCTATTAGGTATGTATGTGAACTGATTTGTTTTTGAATCGAACTTAATAAGCCCAATATTACTTGCTAACCAAAGGTTTTTTTTATCATCAAAAAGCATATCTTTAAAAACAACATTTAATTGATTTGTGCTCTGATAAGAAAATAACTCGGTAGTACCTGTTTTTGTATTTAACCGAGTAAGTTGCCCTTTATCGTGACCAATCCAAATTGTTTCTGGGGAGTTAGAGGTTATTGTTGAAATGCGTTGGTTTGTAATAGAGGGGGTTGAATACTGGTTAAAAACACTAAAACTTCCTGTTTCAGTATTTAATAAGTTGAGGCCGTTACTTGTCGTCGCAAACCAAAGTTGGCCGTTTTCTAAATTCAGGCAGTCTGTAATCCAATTCCCCGAAATACTCGATTGTGAAGGATTGAATTTATAGTGTTTAAATTCATATCCATCGAATCGGTTTAAGCCGCCTTGGGTCGAAAACCAATGAAACCCCTTTTCATCAGTGGTACTGCAGGTGATTGAATTTTGAGATAAACCTTGTTCATTTGTATATGTATCTAAGTACAGTGGTAGGGCGAGCGAGCTAGTATGAAATAATAATAAAAGGCTGATGACTTTATATTTTATGATTGTTTTAATTGCTTTCACAGACTTCCTATCTATTGTGAATCCCTTAGGGCGTGTTGACCTTTGTGGATTGAAATTTGTTCAATCTAGGGGTGATTTAGTCGCGGCGCGAGTTTTGTAGCCTAGTGGGCTAAGTATAAACCGAGTATCTGGTCAATCATAAACTGCTTTTTAATCAATGTTAAGATTGATTTTTCAATGCAATGTTGAGATTTTGCATTGTGGGTATCTTTTAGGCTTGTGTTAATGAACTGCGTAAGTATAATAGGCATCCACTTTGCAGGGGCGTAGTTCCAATTGGTAGAACAGCGGTCTCCAAAACCGATGGTTGGGAGTTCGAGTCTCTCCGCCCCTGCCAGTTTTACTTGTGATTGAGTAGTCTGAGATTAAAAACCGGTTTAAATTAAGTCTGTTTTTAAGTTTAGATTTTAATGGATTAACCCTGCCGTAGTGTAGGGTTGTTGTGTCTGTAGTTAAGGTAATAATATTATGAGCACGAATGTAGAAACACCATCAAGTGCGATGGAGTCAGTAAAGTGGTTAGTAGCAATCGCGCTACTTGCAGGCGCAGTTGTTGGTAATCATATGTATGCAGATCAATCTGTATTACTACGTGCTATCGGCGTTGTTGTTGCAATAGCGGCCGGATTAGCAATTGCCTCACAAACATTTAAGGGACGTAACTTTCTTGCTTTCGCTAAAGAAGCTCGAATTGAAGTACGCAAAGTTATTTGGCCAACTCGCCAAGAAACTACCCACACGACATTAATTGTAATGGTTGCAACAGTGATTATGGCACTTATCCTTTGGGGATTAGATGGCATTTTATTCCGCGCTGTTGGCTTTTTAACTGGATTGGAGATCTGATCCCATGTCGGATGAGAACGAGAACAAAGAAATTAAATTACGTTGGTACGTAGTACAGGCTTTTTCTGGTTACGAAAAGCGTGTAGCACAAACGTTAATTGAACATATCAAAATTGAAGGTCTTGAAGCGAGCTTTGGTGAGATATTAGTACCAACTGAAGAAGTTGTTGAGATGCGTGCTGGTCAAAAGCGTAAGTCTGAGCGTAAATTCTTCCCAGGTTATGTATTAGTACAAATGGATATGAACGACGCTAGCTGGCACTTAGTGAACAGCACTGAACGCGTAATGGGCTTTATTGGTGGAACGTCTGATCGTCCAGCTCCAATTAGCCCTAAAGAAGCGGAACGCATTCTTAATCGTTTACAAGAAAATGCTGAAGCACCTAAACCTGCTACATTATTTGAACCAGGTGAAGTTGTACGCGTTACAGATGGACCATTTGCAGACTTCAGTGGTGTAGTTGAAGAAGTTGACTACGAAAAAAGCCGCGTAAAAGTTTCTGTACTTATTTTTGGTCGTTCTACGCCAGTTGAGCTTGAATTTGGTCAAGTTGAACAAGATAAGTAATTGATTAAAAAAGCTTCGCCACTATTTTTTTAAATTTTGGCACGAAGCTTGAAAAAGGCCGCTGATTATCTTATAATCAGCGGCCTTTTTGTATTAAGGTAAAATTTATTTTTACTGTGCAAAAAGTACGAAACCAATTTTTAAACTGGGAAGCCGTTAGAGTACGCGTCCTCGCGCGCACAAGGCTGAGACCCACCAAATGAGGTATTTATAATGGCTAAAAAAGTTGAAGCTCTAATCAAGCTACAAGTTGCCGCTGGTATGGCTAATCCTAGTCCTCCAGTAGGTCCTGCACTAGGTCAACACGGTGTAAACATCATGGAATTCTGTAAAGCGTTTAACGCACGTACAGAGTCTATCGAAAAAGGCGCTCCAGTTCCTGTAGTGATCTCTGTTTACGGTGACCGTTCATTTACGTTCGACATGAAAACGCCACCTGCTGCTTACTTACTTAAGAAAGCTGCTGGTATCAAGTCAGGCTCAGGCCGTCCTAACACTGATAAAGTAGGCACAGTAACTCGTGCTCAACTTGAAGAGATCGTTGAGACAAAACGAACTGACCTTACAGCTGCCGATATGGACGCAGCGGTTCGCACTATCGCAGGTTCTGCGCGTGCGATGGGCTTGAACGTAGAGGACTAAGAAATGGCTAAATTAACTAAACGTATGCGTACTATCCGCGAAAAAGTGGAAGTAACTAAAGATTACGAAATCAATGAAGCAGTTGCTCTTTTAAAAGAGTTAGCGACAGCTAAATTCGTAGAAAGTGTTGACGTTGCCGTTAACCTTGGTATCGATGCTCGTAAATCTGATCAAAACGTTCGTGGTGCTACTGTACTACCTAACGGTACTGGTCGCGACGTTCGTGTTGCTGTATTCACACAAGGCGCTAACGCAGAAGCTGCGAAAGAAGCTGGTGCTGAATTAGTAGGCATGGAAGATCTTGCTGAGCTAGTTAAAAAAGGCGAGATGAACTTTGACGTTGTTGTTGCATCACCAGACGCTATGCGTGTTGTTGGTCAACTAGGTCAAATCTTAGGCCCACGTGGTCTAATGCCAAACCCTAAAACTGGTACTGTAACGCCTAACGTTGCAGAAGCAGTTAAAAATGCTAAAGCTGGTCAAGTACGTTACCGTAATGACAAGAATGGTATCATCCATACTACTATTGGTAAGGTTGATTTCACAGCTGAGCAACTTCAACAAAACCTTGAGTCACTAATTGTTGCACTTAAGAAGGCTAAGCCTTCTCAAGCTAAAGGTGTTTACTTGAAAAAAGTAACTATCTCTACAACAATGGGCGCAGGTGTTTCTGTTGACCAAAGCACTTTAACTACAACTGTAGCTTAATTTAGTGTTTACATGGCGTGAAATTTGTACTATAATTTCGCGCCATTTTGTTGATTAATTTATTAGTCGGCAAAGTAAAGAATTCGGGTTGAAGTTCATAATTTCGTTAAGTCTTAGGGTTTAACGATAAATTGGGCTTCCGTCCAAGACCGTAGGTGGCTTCGGCCTTAATATTCACCTACGTAGACGGTGTAGACCCCAGATAGATTTTTCCTAATCCTTCTGGCTCTCGCCGTAAAAAGCATCTCTACTTTGTTTGGTAGGGAAGAGTAAAACAGGGGAATCCGATAATCGGTATCCCCATTAAACCAGGAGTAACACCCATGGCTTTAAATCTTCAAGGCAAAAAAGCAATAGTTGCTGAAGTCAACGAAGCAGCCAATGGTGCTCTATCTGCAGTTGTTGCAGATTCTCGTGGTGTAACAGTTGGCGCAATTACTGCCCTTCGTAAAGAAGCTCGTGCAAACGGTGTTTGGATGAAAGTTGTCCGTAACACTTTAGCAAAACGTGCTCTTGAAGGAACAGATTTTGAGTGTCTTTCTGATTCATTTGTTGGTCCAAGCTTAATCGCTTTCTCATCAGAGCACCCAGGTGCTGCTGCGCGTATCTTTTCAGATTTCGCGAAAAAGAATGAGAAATTCGAGATAAAAACGGCCGCTTTTGAAGGAAATGTTGTTAATGCAGCAATGCTTGCTACATTACCTACATACGATGAAGCTGTTGCACGCTTAATGAGTGCTATGAAAGAAGCGTCTGCTGGCAAATTGTGTAAAACAATTGAAGCAGTACGTCTACAGAAAGAAGAGCAAGCTGCTTAATTTTAAGCTGTTTAATCACTTTCGGTGTAAAATTTATTTGGACGTAATGTCCGTTAATTATTAGGAAATTTGTAATGTCTGTATCTAAAGACCAAATCCTTGACGCAATTGCTGAAATGTCAGTAATGGACGTTGTTGCTCTTATCGAAGCAATGGAAGAAAAATTCGGCGTAACTGCTGCAGCTGCAATGGTAGCTGGTCCAGCTGCTGAAGCTGCTGAAGAGAAAACAGAATTTGACGTAATCCTTACTGGCGCTGGCGCTAACAAGGTTTCTGCAATCAAAGCTGTTCGTAGCGCAACTGGCCTTGGCCTTAAAGAAGCGAAAGCTCTTGTTGAAGCTGCTCCTACACCTGTTAAAGAAGGTGTATCTAAAGAAGAAGCTGAAGCACTTGCAAAAGATCTTACTGAAGCTGGTGCTGAAGTTGAGGTTAAGTAATTTAGCTTTTGCTAAGTTCGCTGCCTGAGAAATCAGGCAAGGGCTGGTGATTATTTAATCACCGGCCTTTTTGCGCTATAGAGTGATCCACTCTTTTAGTTCAAATAAAATCTGATTTTTTCTTTACTTTCAACGCTTTATAGTTTGCTAGTGTTAAAGTGGGATCTAATTAGAACAACAGTTAAATGTTGTAAAAATCTTGGCATAGCTGCCAGTTAAGTCTGTTCTTACAAGAACAGGTCGGGTCAAAGATCAGCAAGCTGAGGAACCCCATGGCTTACTCTTATTCTGAAAAGAAACGTATCCGTAAGGATTTTGGTAAACGTCCACAAGTTTTGGATATACCTTTTTTACTGTCTACACAGTTAGAATCGTTTAAAAAATTCTTAGTGCCGGACGCTGATGGCGATCATGGTTTGGAAGCTGCCTTCCGTTCTGTGTTCCCTATTAAAAGCTACTCGGGAAATTCTGAGCTTCAATACGTAAGTTATCGTATTGGTGAGCCAGTTTTCGATGTAAAAGAATGTCAAATTCGCGGTGTGACTTATTCTGCTCCACTTCGCGTGAAACTGCGTCTTGTTGTTATGGACAAAGAAGCTCCAGGCACAGTTAAAGACATTAAAGAGCAAGAAGTTTACATGGGCGAAATTCCGCTCATGACCGATACCGGTACCTTTGTAATCAATGGTACAGAGCGTGTTATCGTTTCTCAGCTACACCGTAGCCCTGGTGTATTCTTTGATAACGACCGCGGTAAAACTCATTCATCAGGTAAAGTATTATATAACGCACGCGTTATTCCTTACCGTGGTTCATGGTTAGACTTCGAATTTGATGCAAAAGATAACTTATATGTACGTATTGACCGTCGTCGTAAATTACCGGCGTCTATCATCCTACGTGCACTTGAGTACTCTAGTGAAGAAATCCTAGAAATCTTCTTCGACAACACGACGTTTGAAGTAGCTGACGGTAAAGTTCTTATGGAACTTGTGCCTTCACGTTTACGTGGTGAAACTGCCGCTTTTGATATCAAGAGCGAAGACGGTGAAGTATTTGTTGAAAGCGGTCGTCGTGTTACGGCTCGCCACATCAAGAGCATAGAGAAGAAAGGCATTAACCGCCTAGAAGTACCTCATGAGTACATTATTGGCCGTATTATAGCTAAAAACTACGTTGACGAGTCAACGGGTGAAGTTATAGCAAGCGCGAATGATGAACTAACTCTTGAGCTAATGGCTGAATTGGTTAAAGCTGGTTACACTAAAATTGATACGTTATATATCAATGAAGTGGACAGCGGTGCTTACATGTCAAATACATTGAATATTGACTCTTCAAGCAGCCGTTTAGAAGCACTAGTAGAAATTTATCGCATGATGCGCCCAGGCGAGCCACCGACGAAAGACGCGGCTGAAGCCTTATTCCAGAACTTATTCTTCTCTGAAGAACGTTATGACTTATCTACTGTAGGTCGTATGAAGTTCAATAGCCGTGTTGGTTACGATACAGACACAGGCCCAGGCACATTAAGCAAAGAAGACATCGTGTCTGTTATGAAAGTATTAATTGCTATTCGTAACGGTCAAGGCGATGTTGATGATATCGATCACTTAGGCAACCGTCGTATACGTAGTGTTGGCGAAATGGCTGAGAACCAATTCCGTGTTGGTCTAGTACGTGTAGAGCGTGCTGTACGTGAGCGTTTAAGCTTAGGTGACCTTGACGCAATAATGCCACAAGATCTTATTAACGCTAAGCCTATTTCGGCTGCTGTTAAAGAGTTCTTCGGCTCGTCTCAGTTATCACAGTTTATGGACCAAAATAACCCACTATCAGAAGTTACGCACAAACGTCGTATTTCTGCATTAGGTCCGGGCGGTCTAACTCGTGAACGTGCAGGCTTTGAAGTACGTGACGTTCACGTAACTCACTATGGTCGCGTATGTCCAATCGAGACTCCTGAGGGTCCAAACATCGGTCTAATTAACTCATTGTCTACGTACGCACGTACAAATGACTACGGTTTCTTAGAAACACCTTACCGTAAAGTGGTAGACGGTGTTGTAACTGATGAAGTTGATTACCTATCAGCCATTGAAGAAGGTCAGTTTGTTATCGCACAGGCGAATTCAAACTTAACTGAAACCAATGAGTTTGTAGATGAACTTATTCCATGTCGTCACAAAGGTGAATCTACCTTTATGGGTCGTATGGATCAGCAATATATGGATGTATCACCACAACAGGTGATCTCTGTAGCGGCAGCACTTATCCCGTTCCTAGAACACGATGATGCTAACCGTGCATTGATGGGTTCAAACATGCAACGTCAAGCAGTACCAACATTGAAAGCGGATAAGCCGTTAGTAGGTACAGGTATTGAGTTAACACTAGCGAAAGATTCTGGTGTTACTATCGTTGCAAAACGTGGTGGTGAAGTAATGTATGCTGACGCAAGTCGCATCGTTGTAAACGTACATGAAGAAGAACGCGTTCCTGGCGAAGCGGGCATCGACATTTACAACTTAACCAAATACACACGTTCTAACCAAAATACATGTATTAACCAAAAACCAACTTGTATGGTTGGCGAACCGGTTACTCGTGGTGACGTGTTAGCAGATGGTCCTTCGACTGACTTAGGTGACTTAGCCCTTGGTCAAAACCTTCGCGTGGCATTCATGCCATGGAACGGTTATAACTTCGAAGATTCAATCTTACTATCAGAGCGCGTAGTTGAAGAAGATCGTCTAACGACTATCCATATTCAAGAACTACAGTGTGTTGCCCGTGATACTAAATTAGGTCCTGAAGAGATCACTGCAGATATCCCGAATGTGGGTGAATCTGCACTAGGCAAGCTTGATGAATCAGGTGTTGTTTATATTGGTGCTGAAGTTAAAGGCGGCGATATTCTAGTAGGTAAAGTGACTCCTAAAGGCGAGACACAGCTGACACCTGAAGAGAAGCTTCTACGAGCTATCTTCGGCGAAAAAGCGTCTGACGTTAAAGACAGCTCTTTACGTGTACCAAATTCTGTAACTGGTACTGTAATTG
Source organism: Pseudoalteromonas sp. S3431 (assembly GCF_000690035.1). Lineage (NCBI taxonomy): Bacteria > Pseudomonadati > Pseudomonadota > Gammaproteobacteria > Alteromonadales > Pseudoalteromonadaceae > Pseudoalteromonas > Pseudoalteromonas sp. S3431. The sequence goes on along the minus strand of NZ_JJNY01000041.1, from coordinate 8,880 downwards.
ACGTACAAGTCTTCACCCGTGATGGTGTTGAAAAAGACAAACGTGCGTTAGAAGTTGAAGATATGCAGCTTCGCGAAGCGAAGAAAGACTTCAACGAAGAGTTCCGTATTTTAGAAGCTGGCGTTTTAGGACGTGCTCGCAAGTTACTTGTTGATGCAGGCTTCGAAGAAGACAAACTAACGTCACTGAATGCTGAAAAACTACTTACTCAAAGCCTTGCACAAGAAGACAAGCAGGCTGAACTTGAGCAACTAGCTGCACAGTACGATGAGCTTAAAGCTGAATACGATAAAAAGTTTGAAAATAAACGTCGTAAAATTACCCAAGGTGATGACTTAGCACCAGGCGTACTTAAGATTGTTAAAGTATACCTTGCTGTTAAACGTCGTATTCAACCTGGTGATAAAATGGCGGGTCGTCATGGTAACAAAGGTGTTATCTCGACTATCGTACCAGTAGAAGATATGCCTTACGATGATAAAGGTCGTACGGTAGATATCGTATTGAATCCACTAGGTGTACCATCACGTATGAACATCGGTCAGATCCTTGAAACACATATGGGTCTAGCTGCACGTGGTATCGGTGAACGTATTGAAGAAATGATGAAAGAGCAACGTGAGCTTCATGAGCTACGTGAATTCATCAAGCAAGCCTACGAAATTGGTGAATCTCGCCAAGTAGTAGATATTGCTAGCTTCACTGATGACGAAATTCGTCGTCTAGCTGAAAACTTAAAAGGTGGTTTACCAATTGCTACTCCTGCATTTGATGGCGCGAAAGAAAGCGAAATCAAAGACATGCTTGAGCTTGGTGGATATCCTCGAAGTGGTCAGGTTACACTTTATGATGGCCGTACTGGCGATCAGTTTGAACGTCAAGTAACTGTAGGTTACATGTACATGCTTAAACTTAACCACTTGGTTGATGATAAGATGCACGCACGTTCTACTGGTTCTTACAGCCTTGTTACTCAGCAGCCGCTGGGTGGTAAAGCACAGTTCGGTGGCCAGCGTTTTGGTGAGATGGAAGTATGGGCACTTGAAGCTTACGGTGCTGCTTACACTCTACAAGAAATGCTAACAGTGAAATCGGATGACGTGAACGGTCGTACTAAGATGTATAAAAACATCGTTGATGGTAACCATAAAATGGAACCAGGTATGCCAGAATCGTTCAACGTATTGTTGAAAGAAATCCGCTCACTGGGTATCAACATCGAGTTGGAAGAAAATTAAGCCAATTAGGTGCTGCAGTTAACGCTGCAGCATCTGTTACGGCTGAATAGAATGTAGGGACGAGATTACCCGTCCTCAAGATTAACTCCGACAGGAGAGCTAAGGTGAAAGACTTACTTAAGTTTCTGAAGCAACAAAATAAGACCGAAGAATTCGATGCAATTCGCATTGGTCTTGCTTCACCAGACATGGTTCGTTCATGGTCATACGGTGAAGTAAAGAAACCTGAGACTATTAACTACCGTACTTTCAAGCCTGAGCGCGATGGCTTATTCTGTGCCCGTATTTTCGGCCCAGTGAAAGATTATGAGTGTTTATGTGGTAAATATAAACGCCTTAAACACCGTGGTGTGATCTGTGAGAAGTGTGGCGTTGAAGTTACACTAACTAAAGTGCGACGCGATCGTATGGGTCATATTGACCTTGCGAGCCCAGTTGCACATATATGGTTTTTAAAATCATTACCGTCACGTATTGGCTTAATGCTAGATATGACGCTTCGTGATATTGAACGTGTTCTTTACTTCGAATCATTCGTAGTGACTGAGCCTGGTATGACAACGCTTGAGCGTGGTCAACTATTAGGTGAAGAAGAATACCTAGATGCACTAGAAGAGCACGGTGATGAGTTTGAAGCGAAGATGGGTGCTGAAGCAGTGTTAGACTTGCTTCGTGAACTTGATCTTGCTCAATTAATTGCTGAGATGCGTGAAGAGTTACCAACAATTAACTCTGAAACTAAGCGTAAAAAAATCACTAAACGTCTTAAGTTAATGGAATCGTTCCACCAATCAGGTAATAACCCTGAGTGGATGATCATGACAGTACTTCCAGTATTGCCACCTGATCTACGTCCATTAGTACCATTAGACGGTGGTCGTTTTGCGACATCTGATCTAAATGACCTTTACCGTCGTGTTATTAACCGTAATAACCGTCTTAAACGTCTACTAGATTTAGCAGCACCAGACATTATTGTACGCAACGAAAAACGTATGTTACAAGAAGCGGTAGATGCGCTACTTGATAACGGTCGTCGTGGTCGTGCAATTACAGGTTCTAACAAACGTCCTCTTAAATCTCTTGCTGATATGATCAAGGGTAAGCAAGGTCGTTTCCGTCAGAACTTACTTGGTAAGCGTGTAGATTATTCAGGCCGTTCTGTAATTACAGTAGGTCCTACACTTAAGCTTCACCAATGTGGTCTTCCTAAGAAGATGGCACTTGAGCTATTCAAACCATTCATCTATGGCAAACTAGAGCGTCGCGGCATGGCTACGACGATCAAAGCAGCTAAGAAAATGGTAGAACGTGAAGTTCCGGAAGTATGGGATGTACTTGACGAAGTAATTCGTGAACATCCGGTATTACTTAACCGTGCACCAACACTTCACCGTTTGGGTATCCAAGCGTTTGAGCCTGTGCTTATCGAAGGTAAAGCGATTCATTTGCATCCATTAGTATGTGCGGCGTACAACGCCGATTTCGATGGTGACCAAATGGCGGTACACGTACCGTTAACAATCGAAGCGCAGCTTGAAGCTCGTGCATTGATGATGTCAACAAACAACATTCTATCTCCTGCGAATGGTGAGCCAATCATCGTTCCTTCACAGGATGTTGTATTGGGTCTTTATTACATGACTCGTGACCGCATTAACGCTAAAGGCGAAGGCGCGATATTTAAAGATCCAAAAGAAGCAGAAAAAGCATACCGCAGTGGCAATGCAGACCTTCACGCAATCGTGAAAGTACGTATTAGCCAATCAGTTAAAAACGAAGATGGTGTAGTAGAAGATACTATTACTGTTATCGATACAACTGTCGGTCGTGCAATTTTGTCTCTAATTTTACCAACTGGTATGCCGTTTGCGTCAATCAATCAGCCGCTTGGTAAAAAGCAGATTTCTAGCTTATTGAATGAGTGTTACCGTCGTCTAGGCCTTAAAGACACTGTTGTGTTTGCTGACCAAGTTATGTACACCGGTTTCCATTATGCAATGAAGTCAGGTGTTTCTATCGGTATTGATGACTTAGTTATCCCACCGGTTAAAGCACAGATAATTGAATCAGCTGAAGCTGAAGTTACTGAAATCAACCAACAATTCCAATCAGGTCTTGTAACGGCTGGTGAAAAGTACAACAAAGTTATCGATATCTGGTCACGTGTTAACGAAAACTTATCACGTGAAATGATGTCTAACTTGTCGAAAGACACAGTTATCAATGCAAAGGGTGAAGAAGTAGAGCAACCGTCATTTAACTCAGTGTTTATGATGGCCGACTCAGGTGCTCGTGGTAGTGCTGCACAGATTCGTCAGTTGGCGGGTATGCGTGGTCTAATGGCACGCCCAGATGGTTCAATCATCGAGACTCCAATCACAGCTAACTTCCGTGAAGGTCTAAACGTACTTCAGTACTTCATCTCAACGCATGGTGCGCGTAAAGGTCTTGCCGATACAGCACTTAAAACAGCAAACTCGGGTTACCTAACGCGTCGTCTAGTAGACGTTGCACAAGATTTGGTAATCAATGAAGATGACTGTGGCACAGAAGATGGCTTAACAATGAAACCGCTTATTGAAGGTGGTGATGTTGTAGAAGCGCTTCGCGAACGTGTTTTAGGTCGTGTTGTTGCTGAAGATATTGTAATTCCAGGTACTAATACAGTGCTTGTTGAACGTAATATCATGCTAGACGAAAAACTGTGTGATCTTTTAGAAGAGCATTCAGTAGATGAAGTTCGCGTACGTTCTGTTATCACTTGTGATAATGACTTTGGTGTTTGTGCTAACTGTTACGGTCGTGACCTAGCACGTGGTCATATCATCAACGCTGGTGAATCAGTAGGTGTTATCGCAGCACAGTCAATCGGTGAGCCAGGTACACAGCTTACGATGCGTACCTTCCACATCGGTGGTGCAGCATCTAGAGCGTCTGCAGAAAATAATGTACAAGTTAAAACTAACGGTACGTTAAAACTGCATAACTCTAAATATGTATTAAATACAGACGATAAGATTGTTATTACTTCGCGTTCAACGGAAATTACTATCATCGATAGTCATGGCCGTGAGAAAGAGCGTTATAAAGTACCTTACGGTGCGGTATTAACAGTTAAAGATAATGCAGAAGTTCAAGGTAACGACATCGTTGCTACTTGGGACCCGCATAGTCACCCAATCGTTCTTGAGCATAAATCAAAAGTATCGTTCAGCGATATTGATGACTCAAATACTGAAGCACAGACTGATGAACTAACTGGTTTAACCCGTGTAGTTGTTAAAGACCTTGCTAAAGTAAATACGAAAGAACCAAAGCTTATCATCGAAAGTGAAGAGCGCGGCTTGCAAGAAACACGTCTTCCTTCATTCACAACGATTGAAGTAATTGACGGCGTTACAGCAAACCCAGGTGACGTGTTAGCACGTATTCCGCAAGAAGGTTCGAAAACTCGTGATATCACGGGTGGTCTACCACGCGTAGCCGACTTATTTGAAGCTCGTAAGCCAAAAGATCCAGCTATATTAGCTGAAGTAACTGGTACAATTAGCTTCGGTAAAGAGACTAAAGGTAAGAAGCGTTTAGTTATTACTCCACCAGAAGGTGATCATTACGAAGAAATGATTCACAAGTGGCGTCAACTTAACGTGTTTGAAGGTGAGCAAGTGTCTAAAGGTGAAGTTATCGCCGATGGTCCTGAATCACCACATGACATCTTACGCTTACGTGGTGTGACTCATGTTGCTAACTACATCGTTAACGAAGTGCAAGAGGTTTACCGTTTGCAAGGCGTTAAGATCAATGACAAGCACATTGAAACAATTATCCGTCAAATGTTACGTAAATGTACCATTATACACGGTGGTGATACTGACTTCTTAGCTGGTGAACAAATCGAAGTGGCGCGCGTTAATATCGCAAACCGTGACCTTGAAAAACAAGGTAAGATCCCAGCTAAGTTTGAAATCCAATTAATGGGTATCACAAAAGCATCACTAGCAACAGAATCTTTCATCTCTGCAGCGTCTTTCCAAGAGACAACACGTGTTCTTACAGATGCGGCAGTGAATGGTAAGAGCGATGAGCTTCGCGGTCTTAAAGAAAACGTAATTGTGGGTCGTTTGATCCCAGCCGGTACCGGTTTTGCGTATCATCAAGAACGTATGGCTCGCCGTAAACAAAGCAAAGTAGTCGTAGAAGAGCAAACAGTAAGTGCAGAAGAGGCAACTCAAGCACTTACAGACGCTCTAAATGCTGATTTGTCTGGAAATCAATAAACTGTTCTTAATCAATAGATTAAGTAATCGTAAGGCAGTTATATGCTGTCTTGCGATTAGTTTAGGTTGACAGGTTAAACTTTGCTCATTAAAATTCCGCCACCCATTTACTTGTGTGCTTAATGCAGGCTCGTAAATAAAGGGCGGATTTTTTATTTTTTTCAGTAGTAATTTTAATTTCAGGAGCTATTTAAATGGCAACTATTAACCAGCTAGTGCGTAAGCCACGCCGTAGCAAGGTTACGAAAAGTAACTCAGCTGCACTAAAAGCGTGTCCGCAAAAGCGCGGTGTATGTACTCGCGTATATACAACTACACCTAAGAAACCAAACTCGGCGTTACGTAAAGTAGCACGTGTACGTTTAACTAACGGTTTCGAAGTAACTTCATACATTGGCGGTGAAGGTCATAACCTTCAAGAGCATAGTGTAATCCTAATCCGTGGTGGTCGTGTTAAAGATTTACCAGGTGTGCGTTTTCACACTGTTCGTGGTGCACTTGACTGTGCAGGCGTTAGCGATCGTCGTCAAGCTCGTTCTAAATACGGTGCAAAACGCCCTAAAGGGTAATTGTATTCCGTTAGTAAGGCCAAGCACTAAATATTTATAATTATTGTTTTGGGTGATTGACTCGAAAGAGCAAACCTGAATAAACCGGAGATACAAAATGCCTAGAAGACGCGTAATCGGTCAACGTAAAATTCTTCCAGATCCTAAGTTCGGATCGGAACTTCTTGCTAAATTCGTTAACATCGTGATGTTAGACGGCAAGAAATCTACTGCTGAAAAAATTGTTTATGGTGCGCTAGACGTGGCTGCTGAGAAATCAGGCAAGTCGCACCTAGAAATCTTTGAAACTGCACTTGATAACATCCGCCCACAGGTAGAGGTTAAATCTCGCCGTGTTGGTGGTTCAACTTATCAAGTACCAGTTGAAGTACGTCCAGTTCGTCGTAACGCATTAGGTATGCGTTGGTTAGTAGACGCTGCACGTAAGCGTGGCGAAAAATCTATGGGCTTACGTTTAGCTCAAGAAATCGTTGACGCTTCTGATAATAAAGGCACTGCGGTTAAGAAACGTGAAGACGTTCACCGTATGGCTGAAGCGAATAAAGCATTCGCTCATTACCGTTGGTAATCTGTCTTTAACCTTTAAGAGGATCATATGGCACGTACAACTCCACTTGAGCGCTATCGTAATATAGGTATTGTTGCTCACGTAGATGCAGGCAAAACCACCACAACAGAACGTGTTCTGTTCTACACGGGTCTTTCTCATAAGATCGGTGAAGTACATGATGGCGCTGCAACTATGGATTGGATGGAGCAGGAACAAGAGCGTGGTATCACAATCACTTCTGCTGCAACAACGTGTTTTTGGAAAGGGATGGATGCTCAATTTGACGCCCATCGTATCAATATTATTGATACTCCAGGACACGTAGATTTCACTATCGAAGTAGAGCGTTCTTTACGCGTACTAGATGGTGCGGTAGTTGTTCTTTGTGCTTCGTCTGGTGTACAGCCGCAAACTGAGACAGTTTGGCGTCAAGCGAACAAATACGAAGTTCCGAGAATGATCTTCGTAAATAAAATGGATCGCACGGGCGCTGACTTCTTAGCTGTGGTTAGCCAGGTGAAATCTCGTCTTGGAGCAACGCCTGTTCCAATTCAGTTGCCTGTAGGCGCTGAGGACGACTTTAAAGGTGTTATTGACCTTATAAAAATGAAAGTGATTAACTGGAACGAAGCGGACCAGGGTATGACTTTCTCTTATGAGGCAATACCGGCAGAGCTTCTGGAATTGGCTGAAGAATGGCGCTCTCATTTAGTTGAAAGCGCTGCTGAAGCCTCAGAAGAACTAATGGATAAATACTTAGAAGGTGAAGAGTTAAGTGAAGCAGAAATTAAAAATGCTTTACGTCAACGAACATTAGCTAATGAGATTGTTCCAGTTACTTGTGGTAGCGCATTTAAAAACAAAGGCGTTCAAGCTGTGCTTGATGGCGTTGTTGAATATATGCCGTCACCAGAACAAGTGAAACAAATCCAAGGTATCTTAGAAAATGGTACTGAGGAAGAACGTCCGGCTAATGATAAAGCGCCGTTTGCTGCACTCGCTTTTAAGATTGCAACAGACCCGTTTGTTGGGACCTTGACCTTTTTCCGTGTTTACTCTGGTACTGTTAAACAGGGTGACACGGTATATAATCCAGTAAAAAGTAAGCGTGAGCGACTTGGCCGTATCGTACAGATGCATTCAAACTCTCGTGAAGAGATCAAAGAAGTTTTCGCAGGCGACATCGCGGCAGCTATTGGTCTTAAAGACGTAACAACAGGTGAAACACTGTGTGATCCGAATTCTATTATTACGCTTGAGCGTATGGAATTCCCTGAACCAGTAATCTCTATTGCGGTTGAGCCTCGCACTATAGCTGACCAAGATAAGATGGGTATCGCGCTAGGAAAACTAGCTGCTGAAGACCCTTCTTTTCGCGTACAAACTGACGAAGAATCAGGCCAGGTTATAATCTCTGGCATGGGTGAACTTCACCTAGATATCATCGTCGACCGTATGAAACGTGAATTCAGTGTTGAATGTAACGTTGGTAAGCCGCAGGTCTCATACCGAGAAGCTATTCGTTCAACTGTTAAAGTTGAAGGGAAGTTTATACGTCAGTCAGGTGGTCGTGGCCAATATGGACACGTTTGGATTAAACTTGAACCGATGGATATTACGGATGATGAGTCACCAATTTACGAGTTCGTTAACGAAACCGTAGGTGGTTCTGTTCCTAAAGAGTTCGTCCCTGCGGTAGACAAAGGTATCCAAGAGCAAATGTCTCAAGGTGTACTGGCAGGCTACCCATTACTTGGCGTTAAAGCGACTTTATATGATGGTTCATTCCATGATGTAGATTCGAATGAAATGGCATTTAAAATAGCAGGTTCACTGGCAATGAGAGATGGGGCGCTTAAAGCTAACCCTGTACTTTTAGAGCCAGTAATGAAGGTTGAAGTACTCACTCCTGATTCAAATATGGGTGATGTAGTTGGCGACTTAAACCGTCGTCGCGGCATAATCGAAGGCATGGAAGATGCATTAGGTGGGCTTAAGCAAATTAATGCGCAAGTTCCTCTTTCTGAAATGTTTGGTTATGCGACTGCTTTACGATCTGCAACTCAGGGCCGTGCCTCATACTCTATGGAGTTTGTGAAGTACGCTGAAGCCTCTAAAAATGTTGCAGATACAATAATTTCAGCTCGCGCTGTTATATAATTTTAGCTTGTCTGGCTCAATAGTGAGTCAGGCTTTAATTTCTTTATTAGGAATTTTTTAAGATGGCAAAAGAAAAGTTTGAA